>JBOHFY010000526.1:0-9689 GCA_050699895.1 Pseudonocardiaceae bacterium | reverse complement strand
GCGGGTGGAGTCGTCGATCGGGTGGAACTGGCCGTCGGCGATCCGGTATCCGGTGATGGCGCCGGTGCCGTTGGCGTTGAGCACGTAGAGCAGGTCGCCGTGGACGGTCACGCTGACCGGGAAGGTTCCGCCCGAGGGCAGCACCTGGCGCAAGTACAGGTGGTTGTCCTCGAGTGTGAGCACCGACACGGTGTCGCTGCCGGCGTTGACGGCGATCAGCACCCGGTGGTGGGTGTCATAGATCAGCGAGCCTTGGGAGTTCAGCGGATCAGGACCGGGACCCGCCAAGCTCACGCCACCGTTCCCGCCGGTATCGACAGTCTCGGTGAGCTTCAGGGTGCCGTTCTCGGCGCGGTCGTAGACCAGGATCTGGTTGCCCGCGACGTTGTTGGTCTGGACGAATACCAACTGCTCTGTCATGTGATGTGCTCCCAGTGGTGTCGGTGTTATCGGGGGGTTACTAGACGACGCCGGCGAAGTGCAGCAGCTCGCCGATGCCAAAGCGGCCCTCACTGGTGGCGAGGGTGGGTGTCCAGATCGGGTAGGCGGACCGGTAGGAGACGGGGTCGGCATCAAGGAGCCCGAGCAGGACCTCGGTGACGATCAGGGCGCCGACCGGGCCGAGCCGGCCGCCGTTATGCCGCAGGTCGGCTTCTCTGAGAATGTAAAACCACAGGTAGATCGGCCCAGTGGTGCCCAGCTCGGCGTCGGTGAGCGGAACTTCGCCGATCTTGCGGGCAATGTCTTGGGCGGAGGGCAGCTCCTGGGCTTCGCTGCGGAGCAGGTTGCGCACCACCAGTGACCGCAGTTGCCTGGCGATCTCCACCGGTACGTCCGTGATGGGGGGCAGGTCCAGCAGGCGGCGGTTGAGCTTGGCTTCGATGCGCCTGGCCCGCTGTGGAGTGCGGTTCTCGTCGATGGCGAAGAAGTGGGTGAAGTCCACCGCGAACTCCGGTACCACCCGGCCGCCCCGCAGGTCGACTCGCTGGTCGGGGGGTGGGAGGGGATCGGTGAAGTCGAGCGGGAACAGCGGGAGCGTGTGCTTGTCGTTGATCTTGTATTCGGAGCGGATCGTGGGGTGCATGAAGCGGAACGCGGCGACGGCGAACTCGACCGGGATGAACGGGTTGCCGTCGGGCGCATAGAACTGCAGCCCGTCGCGGTCGACCCGGTCCACGCTGTCCTGGCCGACGACCAGTGGCAGGTACTCGTGGACGATGATCCACTGGTAGTGCCAGCGCACGATCTGCTGGGCCTTGTCGAACAGGTTGTCGTAGTAGGTCCGCACGGCGAGCAGCTGGTCGATGGTGGCGTTCGGGGGCGGCGGGGGAGTGCTGCTCGGGGGCGGCGGGAAAGGATCACCGAACACATCGGTGATCTCCCCGGCCATCAGGGCGTCCACGACCCGGTTGTGGAACTTGATGAACGCAAGGTGGAGCTGGTTCAGGAGCAGGTTCTCGTCGTTGCGCGGGTCGCCGATCAGCGCCACGCCATCGGAGGTGCGGGCGAAGTCCGCCCCGTCGGGGGAGAGCGCCAGCTTGGTGTTGTGAGTGGTCGGGTCATTGGAATACAGGTAGGGGGTCGCGGCCGGGCCGGAGCCGTAGAGGTGGTCCAGGTCCAGCAGGGGCCGGCGGAAGTTGGTCACCGCCATCGGGTCTACCTGCCGGCCGAGCTGCCCGGTGACGTCGAAGGTGATGTTGTGGTCGATGAACTGCCCCAAGAAGGTGAATCCCGCATCCAGCGTGGGGCTATCTTGCGCGTCGGTGGTCTCCCCGCCGTCCATCCGTCCGGTGAAGGGCAGGCCGAAGTCCTCGGACATCGCGAGACCGGTCGGAGGCCGGGGGTCCAAGGTGGGGAACAACCTGCCGAACCGCCCCGTCGGCGGGTTAGCGCCTCGGGGGACGTCCAGACCACGGACGTCAAAGCCATGCCGTGCTTGCGTCACAGTGCCTCCTAGACATAGACAAGTAAATTTCGCCATGGGCAATACTCGCTGTCACCGGCAGCGTCGACGTCTCGACCCCCTCCCCCGTTCGCCCATCGAGCCGCAACCATAAGAGGACGAGCAACCCCCGGCAAGTACGTCCCCCCTAGCCACGATCGAGTGAACCTGTACGGCCGCAACTACCCCCGGATACACCCTCTCCGGTCGGCGGGATATTTCTGTTCTCCGGGACACCCCGACAAAGCGAGTGATAGTGCCTCACTGACGGCCGCTAGTTTTCGGGGTATGTCCCGATGACACGGGTTCGGCGCGTCACCCACACTCGGATATATGGACCACTGTCTACGACATCTGTGTCATCCATCATCTCGGGTCCATTCCGCACTCTCATTCCACAAGGAGGATGAGCATGTCGACTGACACCCGTCCTGGGGAAACGGCGTCGCCGGTCGGTCTGGACACACTCGCCGAAGACACCCACACCGGCGTCGTGCGTCGAGAAGACCGGGTTGTGAACAGACTGTTTGTCACAGTCGATAAATGGGAGGGAGCCATTCACCGCTGGCTGGTGTGCTACAGTATGACCGCATTGCGTATCAGCATGGGTGTAGTGATTTTTGGGTTTGGCGTCCTGAAGTACTTCCCGGGCTTCAGTCCAGCCCAAGACCTCATCCTGACCGATGCCCGGGTGCTGACCTTCGGGCTGGTACCCGCCGTGGTGCCCAACACCGTGGTCATGGTTCTCGTCGCGACGGTAGAATGCGTCATCGGATTGTCTTTGATCACAGGCTGGGCGCTGCGCGTAAACAGCTACCTCATCGCGTCCTGGATCCTGGGCATCCTCTCCCCGCTAGTGGTACTACCCTCCCGGATGTTCGGCGGCCCTAACCACATGCCCACCCTGGAAGGTCAGTACGTCCTCAAAGATGTGATCCTGCTGGCTGCGGCCATGGTGATCGCCACCACGGTGCGTGGCGGTGCTCTCACTGATGGTGGGCACCGTTCCCTGAAGGCTGAGTAACCGTGGGGGCGGGCCCGACCGTGTTCCCCCGATGGCGATCGCTCGCCATCGGGGGAACACGGTCATTCGTCACTATTGGTGTCGAGGCTAGTGTTCTTGAGCTGCCAACGGCTGCGGATGCCGAGTTTTTGATAGATGTGTCCGAGGTGGGTCTCCACGGTCTTGATGGAGAGATAGAGCTGTTGGGCGATCTCCCGGTTGGTTCGGCCGGCCTGGGCGAGCTGGGCGACGGTGACCTCCTGGGGGCTGAGCTCGTCGGGCTTCCGGCTGCGGGTGCGCCCGCCGGCTCGCCGCCACTCGGCCCGCGCGCGGTTGGCATGCCAACCCGCTCCGCATGTCTCAGCGGTGTGCAGCGCCTCCGCGAGCAGCACCCGCGCCCGGGCGATCTCACCGCCGCGGGTCAAGAAGGCGCCGTAGTCGGTCAGCGTCTGGGCCCGGGCCAGTGGCATCGGCAGCTCGTTGTGGAGGTCGAGCGCTTGGGCGTAATAGGTCTCCGCGAGTGCGCGGTCCCCGGTGCGCTCGGCGAGGGCGGCTCGTCCGGCGGCGACGACGATTTTCGGCCACCGGCTGGGAAGAACCACAGCGCGCCGCTCGACCCAGTCGATCACCTGCCGCGCGTCGGTGTCTCGGCCACAGGCGAGGTAGGCGGCGACCGCATCCGCCGCCCACGGCAGGAACGACGGGTCGACCTCGCCGGTGCGGTCAGCCCGTTCCTGGAGCTCGGCGAACAGCGAGCAGGCGGTCTCGGCATCTCCTTGGCGGTACGCGAGGACAGCACGCACGTGGAGTTTCAACCCATCGGCTTGGTGCATGCTGTATCGGTGGTGGATCCTGGTCGGCAGCTGCGCGCAGCGCAGCGCTGCCTGCTCCAGGTGCCCCTGCTCCAGGAGGACCAACGCTCGGTAGGTGATGGCCAGTGGGGACATGTACGGAGGAAACAGCTCGGCGAGCTCGATGAGGCGATCGACGTGCGTGAGCGCCTCGTCCAGCCGGCCTAAGCGGCACAGGCCGTCGATCCACGCGATCGTCGCTCCGATCAGAGTGAATGGTTCGCATCGGCGTTCGGCTGAGCTCAGGATCTCGGTGAGCAGCCGTTCGGCGTCGGTGAACCGCTCCGCGTGTACGGCCAGGGTGGCGTAGTTGAGCGCGGGATGCCAGTATCTGTGCCGGTCCATGGACCGCGAGGTGGAGATGAAGTCCACGCGAGTCGCGGCGGCCGCTGCCGTCACTAGGCCGTCGGGGTCGCCGCAGCGATAGGCGAACGTGCCCCAGACCGCCTGGGCCGAGGCCTGCAGCACCCCGTGCGCCGTGGCCAGCTCGGCGGCTCGGTCAGCCCACCGTAGGGCGGCCCGGGGACCGGACAGTATCTCCTGCCCGATGGCCAGGTCGAGCAGGACTCCGATGGCGAGTGCGGGATGCTCCTGCTCGGCCAGAGCCACCGCCGACTCATGACAGGCGATGGCACGCTCTATCTGGCCGGTGAAGAAGCTGGCGCGCCCGAGCTCGCGCAAGACGGCGATATGGTCCGCGGTGGACAGCTCGGGGAGGTGCAATAGCCGTTCGCAGATGGCTATCGCCTCCTCACTGGCACCATCGGCGACCAGGGCGGCGGCTGAATCGAAGAGCAGTTCTGTCGGCGCGGCCTCACCGGCCAGCCGCAGCCCCGCCGCTAGGTGCGCTCGGGCGGCGCGGACCGCGCCCACCTGCAGCGCCGCACGCCCCGCTCGGGCCACCGTGGACACCGCCTCGGGGTCACCAGTCAGGTGAGCGGCCATCGCGTGCTCCGCGGCCTCGGCCGGATGGGCCCCGGCGGCAACCAGGGCACGGAAGCAGGCCGCATGCAGATCCCGGCGCACCGGAGGCGCGATGTCCTCGTATACCCCCTGCCGGATCAGCGCGTGGGTGAACCGCGCCCACCCGTCGTCGGCCTCGTACAGGAGACCGCCGCGGAACAGGCCATCAATCTCGTTAGCGGCCTGGGTGGCGGACAGTCCGGCCACTTCCGTCGCGACAGCGGCCCGAAATCGGGTACCTAGCACGCTCGCCGCCTGCAGATAGCGCCGCCCGGCCGCACCGACCCCGACGAAGCGGGAGAACCTGACCTGCCCCTCGGCGAGCTTCCCGCTCCGGCGTAGCTCGGCGGCGACCTGCTCCACGAGCAACGGGTTGCCACCGCACAGGTCGATGGCCTGGTCCACGACCGTGGCCGAGACCTGCTTGCTCACTCGGGAACACAGCAGTTCCCGAGCGGCAGCGGTGCTCAGCGGAGCCAACGGCTCGATCTCGGCCAACCCCTGGGCGGCCAGATCCTGCGCCGAGGTGACCGCCTCCGTTGGCCATGGCCGGGCGGTGGCGATCAGCGCCACCGGCAGGTCTGCCAGGCGACGGCAGATCAGATGGATCACGGCTAGTGAGTCCGGATCCGACCAGTGCAGATCGTCGAGGGCCACCAGTAGCGGGCGGACCGCGGCCTTCCGGACACCGCGAAGAATGTCGTAGAAGCGGGCCTGCGCGGAGATGTCGGTGGCCTCGCCGCCGGCAGCGCCTAGCGCCAGGCCGCCACCGGGAAGCTTCCCGTCGACAAGCTGATCGAGAGCTTGGCCGATCAGGCCGAACGGCAACCTCGCCTCCACCTGATCGCCCCGTCCGAGACCGACCGCAAACTGCGGTGTCGCCACGGTGATCGCATGCTCAAGCACGGTGGTTTTGCCCAACCCGGCCGTCCCCACGACGAACAGCGCTCCACCCCGGCCCTTGCGGGCGTCGCCGAGAAGCCGCTCCAGCGCGTCCAGCACGTCACCGCGCTCAGCCATCCCGGTGGCCCGCCGGCATCCTCCGGTCTTGACCATGGCCACGCTCCCTCTGTAGTCCATTCACGGGCCGGTTGGTCTGGCCCCTAGTGAAACGGAGACTGAGCGCCGCCTCGTACGTACACCATGCGCAACACTCGATCGTGTAACTTTGAGTGCCGATGTGGATCAACGCTATGGTTTTAGTCACGTGGGTAGTGACAGCCGCTTCCAGGCCTCCACGTCAATTAGTTATTTAGGGTGAAATAAGGGTGACGAGGTACGTAACAGTACGCGATAATATTCTTGATGGTTGAACCACAACGAAGCGCGTTCGAGCTGTGTGTCCAGCGAGGCCGCGTCCAGCGTTGAACGATCGTGTCCGCGGGCGGAAGCTGTCTTTATGGTCCCACCCAGCGCACCCGCCCGGTGCGAACTCCCCAAAGATCACCCTGGCTTCAGCGACCCGGCGTATCGTGAGCGCCGGGCCCGGATCGCCGAGGTCGGCGCCGCCTACCGCCGCGGTGATCCGATCCCGAAGGTCACCTACAGCGCCCAGGAGGACGAGGTCTGGCGGGTGGTGTCCGCCGAGCTCGCCGGCAAGCACCAGGAGTACGCCTGCGCCGAGTACCTCCGCGGCGCGGACCGACTCGTCCTTCCGAGGGAGCGTGTTCCCCAGCTACGGGAGGTCGACGAGCGGGTCTACGGCCTCACCGGCTTCCACGTCAACCCGGTGCCCGGCCTCGTGGCGCCCCGAACCTTCTACGGGTCGCTCGCGCAGCGGACGTTCCTGTCGACGCAGTACATCCGCCATCACTCGGCGCCCTTCTACACACCGGAGCCGGATATCGTCCACGAGATCGTCGGGCACGTCACCATGCTGGCTAGCCCGGCGTTCGCCGAGCTCTACGAGCTGGCCGGGCAGGCATCGCTGCGCGCCGCGACCGATGTCGCGCTCGACGTCTTCAGCCGTGTCTTCTGGTTCACCCTCGAGTTCGGCGTGGTCCACGAGAACGGCGCGGTGCGGGCCTACGGCGCCGGCTTGCTGTCGTCCTACGGTGAGATCGAAGCGTTCCGCGATGCGGAAATCCGGAGGTGGGATCTTCTCGCCATGGCGACCCAGGACTATGACATCACGCACTACCAGCCGGTGCTGTTCGCGGCCAGGTCGTTCGAGCGGATGTGCTCGGATCTCCAGGCGTTTTTCTCCTCCTACGACGACCAGGCCTGCGACCACCTGCTCGCCCAGCGGTGAGAGACCGCGGGCACGCCGTGCGCAACCGGTAGGCTCTCCCGGTGGGAGCGATCACGGTGGGCCCGCTGCGCGAGGACGACCTGGCCGCGGCCGACCACATCATGCGGCTGGCGTTCGGTACCTTCCTCGGGCTGCCCGAGCCCACCGCGTTCATGGGCGACGCTGGCTGCGTCCACACCCGCTGGCTGGCCGACGCCACAGCCGCGTTTGGTGCCTGGCTGGACGGGGAGCTGGTCGGCTCCAACTTCGCCACGAACTGGGGCAGCGTCGGCTTCTTCGGCCCGCTGACAGTGCACCCGGCGCACGGGAACCGCGGCATCGGGTCCCGGCTGATCGAGCCCGTGATAGAGCTCTTTGACCGCTGGGGCGTCGCCCACGCCGGCCTATTCACCTTCGCGCACAGCGAAAAGCACGTGTGGCTATACCAGAAGTTCGGCTTTTGGCCCCGGTTCCTTACCGCGATCATGGCCAAGCCGGCCGCTCCAGCCACGAGCGGACCGCTCAAGCTTTACTCCGAGGTGCCGCCGGATGGGCGGCGTGACTGCCTGAATGCCTGCCGAGCGGTGACTGGGGCGGTCTATGCCGGCTTCGACCTGGAGCGAGAGATCCGCGCCGCCGACAATCAGGGATTGGGCGACACCGTGCTGATGGTGGACGGTTCCGACGTGGCCGGCCTGGCTGTCTGCCACACCGGCCCGGAAACCGAGGCGGGCAGCGACACCTGCTACGTCAAGGTCGGCGTCGTGCTGCCCGGTCCCGGGGCCGCCGTCCGCTTCACCCGGTTACTCGACGCGTGCGAAGCCTTCGCCGTGGCCTGGGGCCTGGCGAGGATGACCGCCGGGGTGAACCTGGGCCGGCACGAGGCCTACCGGGCGTTGCTGGACCGGGGGTACCGCACGATCCTGCAGGGCGTGGCGATGGAGCGGGACAACCGCTCGGCCTACAACCGCCAGGGCGTCTACCTCATCGACGACTGGCGCTGAACGCGGACCCTGAGCGCGGCTGGCGATTGGTATGTGAGCGACAAGCGCGTGGTGGCCGAGGCACTCACGTGTTACCGTCGGTTACCTGTGTGGTAGTGGGGTCATAGTGTGCGCTCTCTGTGCAGAGTAGGTAGGTGCCGATGCTGGCCGGGACCGTACCTGGGCTGACCCGTCGACGACCGTGAGCACACCGGCGTCGACCGTTCGCGAGCTGCCCGACGCGCTGCGCGACGGCGAGCGGCTCGCCGCGAAACTGGCCGGTCGCCGGCTGGCGGTGTTTCTCGACTACGACGGGGTGTTGACCCCGATCGTCGATCGGCCACAGGACGCGGTCATGTCCGAGGGCATGCGGGAGGCGGTCCAGGCCTTGGCGCGGCGCTGCTCGGTGTGCGTGGTCAGCGGTCGCGACCGACTCGCCGTGCAGCGGTTGATGGGCATCGAGGACCTGGTGGTGGCGGGTAGCCACGGCTTTGACATCTGGAGTCCGAGGCAGGGCACCATCGCGCACGCCGCCGCGACTGGTTTCGAAGATCTGATCGCCGAGGTCACCGACCGACTCCGCGCCGAGGTCGACTTGATTCCGGGTGCGGTCCTCGAGCCGAAACGAGCCTCGGTCGCGGTTCACTACCGGCTTGTTGATCGGGAACACCATGCCCAGGTCACCGCAGTGGTGGACGAGCTGCTGGCCGAGTACTCCGGGCGGTTGAAGGTCACCCCCGGGAAAATGGTGTACGAGCTCCAGCCGAAGATCGACTGGCACAAGGGCAAGGCCGTGCTGCACCTGCTGCGGACGCTGGGCCTCGACGTCGACGATGTCGCGGCGCTGTACCTCGGGGACGATATCACCGACGAGGACGCTTTTCGGGCGCTGGCCGGACGGGGAGTCGGCATCATCGTCGGCCACCCGGACGATCCTGAGGTGGCCAACCGGCTCACCGCCGCCGACTTCGTCCTGGAGTCCACCGTTGACGTGGAGCGATTTCTCCACACGCTGGCCCGCTGACACGCGCAACCTTTCGGGAAGGTGACCCGTGCCGGATTTTACACTCTCCTACGACGGCTTCGATCCCGCGCAGGAAGGTCTGCGCGAGGCCCTGACCTCGACCGGCAATGGCTATTTCGCCACCCGGGGAGCGGCCGAATGGGAGGACGCGAACGCGATCCATTACCCGGGCACCTATGCCCACGGCTGCTTCAACCGGGAGACGACCATTCTCGGCGGCCGCCCAGTCCTCAACGAGGACCTGGTCAACCTGCCCAACTGGTTGCTGCTGAAGCTGAGGATCGAGGGGGAGGAGACGATCCGGCTCGACAACGTCGAGGTGCTCTCCTATCGCCACTCCTACGATATCCGCAACGCCGTGGTGGTGCGCGAGATCCAGTTCCGGGACCGCGCCGGCCGCGAGACGACCCTGCGCAGCCGCCGCTTCGTGAGCATGGCTAACAGCCACGTGGCCGGTATCGAATGGACGATGACTCCAGACAACTGGTCAGGCTGTGTGGAGGTGATCTCCGGTCTCGATGGTCGTGTGACGAACAACATGGTCGCCCGGTACCGCGAGCTCGAGGGGCGTCACCTCAACCCGGGATCTCCGCGTACGTTCGGCCCGGAGATCATCGGTCTGAAGGTGCAGACCCGGCAGTCGAACATCTACATCGCGGAAGCGGCGCGCACTCGCGTTTTCCTTGATGGTGA
>JBOHFY010000525.1:0-4101 GCA_050699895.1 Pseudonocardiaceae bacterium | reverse complement strand
CTCAACACCAGAGCGCCCACGCCGCCTTCGGCCAGCCCTGGTGTTGAGTTCGGGAACCACAGCGCAGGCAGGGCCCGGGGGAGGTGGGATCAGCGCAACTCTGTGGGCGCCCTACCGATCACTCCTGCGGTTACCGCATGACGTGCCCCGAGAGGTGCCGAGCGACTGTGCCGAGACCCTGCAGCGGGGGGCCGCGCCCAGCGCGCGGGGCCGCTCACCGGGTGGCCTTGGCGCACGCCGGGCAGACCTGGTCGGGGTCGGGCGGGTTGCCGGAGAATCCCAGACCGCGACCGAACGGGAGCACTCTGGGCACGAACGTCACCCCACACAGGGCGACCACCGTGCCCTCAGCCGGGCACAGCGCGCCCCGGTGCGTGTCATGATCGCCGATCGACCGCAGGAACCAGACCACCGGCGCCTCGCTCACCCGAACCACTCGACCAACGCGTCGCGAAGCACCCGCGCCCCGTCCTCATCAATCGTGATCGTGTAGGCGCCAGCAGCATGCGGGTCCAGGTCAACCTGTCCGTCGCGCTTACTCACCACCAGGGTGGTGAAGCCCACCGGGCCTCGGTGCGGCACACAAGTCGCGTGGATCACCCCGCAGCGCTTGCTGTCCCAGCGCGGCCTTGGTACGTCGTTGGTGTCGTCAGTCATGGTTGACGAGAGTGGAGTGCGATCAGGCCCGCAATCTCTCTGCCCAGAGAGGCCACCCGACTGGGTTACACCGGCAGGCCAGCCCGGTAGGCCATCCCCCGCAGCTCCCGGCCCGCCGCGTCCCGGCGTGACCTGGACAGCAGCTCGGCGAGCACCTCGCGGACGAACGGGTTACGTTGCACCCGGGCTGGTGAGATCTGTTCTGCCCGTCGTAGCGCCTGTACGGCGTCGTCCTGACGTCCCCGCAGCCGGGCCAGTGCCCGGCCGTAGTGAGCCCAGTAAACCGCCCGCCGGACGGCCGGGAGTAGCTCGGGCCGCAACCCTTCCGCGACGCTGACGGCGTGGGCATAGTCGTGGGTTTCCAGCGACATCCCCATCCGCCACACCCCGATATTGGTCGGCCCGAAAGCGAGCCCGTAAGCGTTGCCTTCCCCGGTGCGAGCCGCCAGCTCCTCGGCGTAGTCCAACGGAGCCTCCACATCGCCCGGGCGCCGGTCTGTTGCCGCCACCAGCGACCGGGACAGGGCCAGCATGCCGTCAAGTTGTTGCGCCTCGCCGGTGATCGTGGGCACGGTCACCGAGTCGAGCTCGGCTAGGGCCGTGTCGAAGTCACCGGCGTCGAGCAGCCCGTTCGCGGCGCCGAACGCGGCCAGACCGAGGACGTCGGACCCACCGTGCTCCCGAGCGGCATGTCTCGCCAGCAAGGCGGCATGCCAGCACAGATCCGGCGATGCTCCCATGCGGCCGAGCCAGCTCTGAGTCCCCTGAACGTGCAGCATGACCGCCACCGCGAGCAGCTCCGCGACGTCCCGGCCAGCCGCCATGCTGGTGTGCAGATCGCGGATGACTCCGGGTAGGTCGCTGCCTACCCGGTCGTGCTCGCACGCTTGTTTAGCCGCCACCAGCGCCGCTACCCGGGTCCGCAGTACCTCCAGCGGGACCACTCGCCCGGCCGGATCGTCACGGGTGACCGCGACCAGCGCTCGCCGGACCGCCGTCACCGCAGCGTCTTTGTCCCCGTTGCCTGGCGCCGGCACTGGCAGCCTGGTCAACTCCGTGGGAGAAATCTGTAGCGCGTTGGCCAGGGCCACAGTCTCGGATCGGCTGTCCAGGGGGCGCTCTCCGCGCTCGATGCGGGACAGGCTCGCTCGGCTGATCCCGGCCAGCCCGGCGATCACCTCCAGCGACTTGCCCCGCGAATTCCGAATCTGGCGCAGCCGGGCACCAATCGTGCGCGCGTCGTCAGCGTCCACAAGAGTCCCTCCTGCCCCCTCCCCCACCGGTGCGCCAGGCCGGTACACCTGGGCGAGGAGGTGACGCAAGGCTACGCGGCGCACCCCTTGGCACCGGAACGGCCAGTCGCGACCAACTCGGCGCACACGGTGCCGACCGGTGGACACGGGGCCGAATCAATCATTCTCATCCTGGAATCCCCGGCAACACCGGGCTGCGATCCCTGGACACTTTCCGCCATACGCCGCGTTCGACCACAACCGCGAACCCAGCCAAGGACCCCGCCATGAATCCAAGACCAATAAAAAAGACACCAAACGCGACAGACTCCGATAACAAACGTGAAAGAATGATCAACGTAGCGCCCGAGAAGTGAACTAAAACTCCGAGAACAACCCCAACATGCTTGAATTTTCCCACGAGGACAACCACGAGTGCGATCGCCAACCCGAAAACCGCGCCACTAAAAATATCTTCAGCTGCAATCGCGCGTGGAGCTCCGGCTGTTACGAACCTCAACACAAAAATAGATAGCATACAAATTATTCCACCGATAAGTCCGGGACGCAACCTGGGTAACCGAGACACAACCTCACTCGCGGCCGAAATTCCGCCCAAAATACCACACACACTGCACACAATAAGCGACTCTCCGGGACTGGCGACAATTACAAAGAGCACAAAAAACTCGATCCATAACACCGTGCTGGTGCAGCCGAAAACCAGGATCGCCTTAACCAGCGCGATGCGGAACCTAGCACCGAGGGAGCGCTGGCCTGTTCGTGGCTCGCGCTTGACTTGACCGCGACGGTGAACGAGTCGATAAGCGAGGGCACAAAAGAGGAACCCGCCCGCTGTGGGTAACTTGAACAGGGTAGGAAGATCGCCAAGAAGGCTGATCAACTCCTCCCCGCGAACCGTGGCGCGCTCGGGGTTGTCGGCGTAACGGAGACGGACTGACCATCGCATCAGCTTGGCAGCCAGCCAGGGGGTGGTCTGGTAAGACTCCATCACGAGCAGGCTCACGACAGCGGTAACGACAGCGGTGAGGAGTACCTGCCCCAGGTGGATGCTCACCGAGCGCCTCCCGCGAAGAGGCCGCTCAGCCAGCCGGTGAACGCCAGGCCGGGCTCGGTGGATCGGTGCGGAGGACGCCGTGTATCAGGGCGGCGCGCGGTCACCAGGCGACAAGCCGAGACAGCGCCGGTCGGGGTGAGTCGGTAGAAGCTTCGCCGTGGTTTGTTCGGCTGTGGGTGGTGATCCTCCCAGCGGCCAGTGATCCAGCCGGCGTCCTCCAAGCGGTCAAGGACCCCGTACACGGTCGGCCCCGAGCGGGCCGCAGCCTTCATGATCGCCCAGCCGTGAAGCTCCTGCCGGTCGTTGTCAAACGCATCCAGGAGCACTTCCACGACGTCTAGCAGCGGGTTGGTCACCCGCACCGGCTCACCCATAGCATTATCTTACCTAAGTCAAGTACGCGAGCAAGTCCCGTCGATCTCACAGATCAACTCTACTGTCGCCGAGTTCGGCAGGAGCGCTGGTGGGGGTCGCCGGAACAGCTCTGTCGTCGAACTCGACGCACTGAGAGCACCCAAGATCGCCCACACGCCGAGCACCAGCAACGCCGGCACGCACGGGCGGCCACTGCGCGGCCTCGGCGACGGCGGCAAGCCAGCCGCCCGGCGCTAACCGGGAGACGGCGAGGCGGTCCTGCGCCGCATCAGCTACGCCTGCGCGGCCAGGACGTCCAGCGCGCGGCGCAGGTCGTCCGGGTCCGGGCTGGTGAACTCCACCCAATGATCATCAGCGGGGTGCGGGAAGCCCAACCGCGCGGCGTGCAGCCACTGCCTGTCCAGCCCGAGCCGCTGCGCCAGCGTGGGGTCCGCGCCGTAGGTGAGGTCCCCGCAACAGGGGTGGCGCAGCGCGGCGCAGGGCACCCGGATCTGGTGCGTACGACCCGTCTCCAACGTCACGTCACACAGCGAGGCGGCCGGGAACGCCTCGATCACCTCGTAGTGCGTCACCGACGGCTTGCCGCCAGCCACCACGGCGAAACGCCAGTCGTGCTTGGGGTGCCGGTCGATCGGGGCGTCGATGGTGCCTCGGGTGGGATCCGGGTGGCCCTGCACCAGCGCCCGGTAGTGCTTGGCGACGGTGCGATCCCGGAACGCCCGCTTCAGCGCCGCGTAGCCACGCTGCGACTTGGCGACC
>JBOHFY010000524.1:0-9806 GCA_050699895.1 Pseudonocardiaceae bacterium | reverse complement strand
TCGACGGCGGCGGCGATCGGGCCGGGTGGGCCGTCGGGCGCGGCCCCGAGCCGGGTGGCGACCTCGTGCAAGATCGGCAGCTCGGGCAGCGCGGCCAGCACCTCACCGGCCGGTACGCGCTCGCCGGTGGTCACCCGGTGGCCCTCGGCGACCGCCTCGGCCAGCGGGGTGAGGTTCAGGCCGCGCAGCCGGGCCCGGGCGGTGTCGGCCACCGCGCGGCGCAGCAGGTGAGTCAGCACCTCGCCCTGCTCGTCGCGTTCTGAGTTGTTCTCGGAAGGCTGGTCATAGCCGGATTCGAACTCCAGCTTGCCGCGCAGCACCGCCGGCACCGCCTCCAGGTCGACCGGGCGGGCCACCGCGTGGTCCTCACCGGTCAGCGCGGCCCGGCGTAGTGCGGCGGCGGCGACGGTCTGGGCACCGGCCACCGCGAATCGCGCCGACACTCCGGAGCGCTGGTCGATCGCCGCGCTGGCCCGGAGGTGCCGGGAGAACCGGGCCAGCACCTCCAGCAGGGCCGCACCGACCTCGGCGCCGATGGTGGCCAGATCCGCCTCCTGGGCGACTAGCGCCACCTCGGCGGCCAGTTCCCTCGGGTAGTGGGTGCGGATCTCGGCGCCGAAGCGGTCCTTGAGCGGGGTGATGATCCGGCCTCGGTTGGTGTAGTCCTCGGGGTTGGCGCTGGCCATCAGCAGCACGTCCAGCGGCAGCCGCAGGGCGTAGCCGCGGACCTGGATGTCGCGTTCCTCCATCACATTGAGCAGCGAGACCTGGATCCGCTCGGCCAGGTCGGGTAGCTCGTTGATGGCGACGATGCCGCGGTGCGCGCGGGGCACCAGCCCGAAGTGGATCGTCTCCGGGTCACCCAAGCTGCGGCCTTGGGCGACCTTCACCGGGTCGACGTCACCGATCAGGTCACCGACGCTGGTGTCGGGAGTGGCGAGCTTCTCGGTGTAGCGAAGCGAGCGGTGCAGCCAGGCCACCGGCAGGTCGTCCCCGAGCTCGGCGGCGCGGCGCACCGAGCCCGGAGTGATCGGCCGGTAGGGATGTTCGGCCAGCTCAGCGCCCTCGATGACCGGCGTCCACTCATCCAGCAACCCGGTCACCGTGCGCAGCAGGCGGGTCTTGCCCTGGCCGCGTTCCCCTAACAGCACCACGTCGTGCCCGGCCAACAAGGCTCGTTCCAGCTGCGGCAACACGGTGTCACCGAACCCCATGATGCCCGGCCACGGGTCACGGCCGCAGCGCAACGCGGCGAGCAGGTTCGCCCGCACCTCACCCTTGACGTCACGCTGGACGTGCCCGCGGGCGCGCAGCGCGCCCAGCGTGCGCGGAAGCTCGGGCGGAGGCGCCGCGGGTCTACGCGGAGAAATGACAGTCATGGCTCCACGCTACGCACCAGCGCACCCGAGCTTCTCCGCGACTCTTAGTAAGAGCTCGTATTCGAGTCGTACTCATAGGTGGGTAGCTCCGGTACTCATGCTCGTGACTTGATCAGCGCATGCTAGGCCATACGGATGAAATATCGCCATGTTTCGTCACGTTTTTTCCATAAATTCCGATTGTCATTATGACATCCTTCGCTCAATCGAGTCCGATAGGGGGTGAGGGCCCCGTTTAGGACCGGTGTTCGTGAACCAGGACAAGGAGCCCTCAGGTGAAAGTACTCGTTACCGGTGGCGCCGGTTTCATCGGTTCCCATGTTGTCGATATCCTACTGGAGCACGGGCATGACGTCAAAGTCCTCGATAAGCTGGTCGACCAAGTTCACGGCGACAAAGGGCCGCGGTACCTACCTGATGATGTAGAGCTCATCGCCGGGTGCATGACTGACCGCGACAGTGTTGCCAAGGCTCTCGCGGGCGCGGAGCAGGTGGTGCACCTAGCGGCAGAGGTGGGGGTCGGGCAGTCGATGTACGAGATCTCTCGGTATGTCCACGCGAATACTTTAGGGACCGGCGTACTGCTGGATGTCATCGCCAACGACCAGAACAACGTGTCAAAGATCGTCGTCGCCTCGTCGATGTCAATTTATGGGGAGGGCTCCTATTGGTGCGAGGAGCACGGCTGCACCGCTCCGCGCCTGCGCACTGAGGAGCAATTGCGCAGGCGCGACTGGGAAGTGTGGTGTCCCGCGTGCGGCCGTGAGCTTTCTCCCATGCCGACATCGGAGCGAAAGCCGTTGTACCCGTCGTCCGTTTACGCCGTTTCCAAGCTGGACCAGGAGTTGTTGTGCTTGGCGGTAGGTGCCGCATATGGCATCGGCGTGACGGCGTTGCGCTACTTCAATGCTTACGGCGCTCGCCAGGCGCTGTCCAACCCCTACACGGGTGTGGCGGCCATCTTCAGTAGCCGCTTGCTCAACGGGCGGCCGCCCTTGGTGAACGAGGACGGCAAGCAGATGCGTGACTTCATTCACGTCAGCGATATCGCGCGAGCTACCGTGGCTGCTTTGACGGCACCCCGAGCCGACGGTCAAGCGATCAATATCGGTGTTGGTGACCCCATCAGTATTCTCGAGGTGGCTACCACCCTTGGCGAGGCGCTCGGGCTTGATATCAAGCCGGAACTCACCGGAAACTACCGCAGCGGGGACATCCGGCACTGTTGGGCTAACCCGACGTTAGCCCAACAGCTTCTCAACTTCACGCCGAAATACCGCTTTCGTGAGCAAGGTGTAAAAGAACTCATTGAGTGGGTGCGTCATCAGATCGCCGAGGACAAGAGCGCCGAGGCCGCCCGAGAGCTGAAAAAGCGAGGATTGACCATCTGATGCACACATTTCTGCTTGTCATCTTGGCTATCACTCAAGTCCTTTACCTGATTGGGCTCGTCGTCGTTCTGTGGCTTTACACCCGTCCCGTTGATCTCGTCGGGTCCGACGTCGAGACATCCATCCGAGGCTTCGAGCCTACGATCATCCTGTTCTATCCCGTGCTCCGTGAGCTCGAAGAAACTATGCGCACGACTTTCACGGGAATGACCAGAGCTCGATATCCTCGAGATCGACTACGGGTCGTCGCTATACCGAACCACGACGACGGCGAGACTATCGCCGCGCTGCATCGGCTACAGACTGAGTTCGACTTTCTTGAGGTCTTGCCCGTGCCGGCGACCAGTGACCCGAGCTGGGGGAAGGTGTGGTCGTCCTGGGACGTGAACCCCAAAGCGTACTGGTGGCACAGCGGTAAGCGCACTGGAGTGACCGCACTGCCGCCGAAGAAGACACGGCAGCTCATCTGGGCTACCTACCAGCTGGGTCCGGACAACCCTTTGGCGCTGCTATCCTACATCGATGCCGACAGTGTAGTGCCCGCGGACTACTTCTGGAGAGCCGCGGCGGGCATGCGGCGTTACGATGTGATTCAATACACCAACATCAGTGGCAACCTGCTGCGGACGTTCGCGTCGTCGTTTTTCAGCATGGACCACATCTGCTGGGACGCTTCACTCTACAAGCACATGACCGCGAACGGGAAGCATCCATTCTATGTGCTCGGGAAAGGTCTGTTCTTTCGGTTTTGCGACGTACTCGAGGTGGGTGGGTTTCATCCGTGGCTGACGATCGAGGATCCTGAGATCGGGCTGCGGTTCTGGACCAACGGCGCGCGCCTGGGAGTAGTGGAGTCACCGCTGATCGAGGAAGTGCCGCACACGTTCACGGCCGGTATTCATCAGCGCAAGCGGTGGATAGCGGGGTTCTTCCAGACTCTCGGTAGCCCGTTGACTCATATGGGCATGACCGCGCCGCAAAGGTGGAGAGCGCGACTGAATTTTGTACCCACACTGTCGTTGCTCGTCAATCCTCTAGGGTTTGCGATAGGAATGTGGGCGCTGATCGGGGCGTTTGCCTCGCCGACCGCATTTATACCGATTCCGCTCCGGTGTCTATGTATTCTCACTGTGCTACTGGCTGCGCCGATCATTGGCTACGGGCAGCTGCAGGCGTGGCGGATGAGCAAGTCGGTGCTGCCGCGCAAGCGAGACCGATACCGATTCCTCCTCCGCGTCAACCCGCTGTTCCTCTTGGTCTACTGGCTGTGGTGGACCATACCGATCGTTATTGGTCTGTGGATGTTCTGGACCGATGGTGGACTGGTATGGGAACGGACGACGAAGATCGATGCAAATAGCGTGCTGATTCGAGGTACGCAACTTCAACGCAACGCTGGCGTGAACGCCGCGATCGGCGGCCCCATGCGTAAGGAATCTCGGGACAGCGGGCCGGTGAAGTAGCTTAATCCAGCATCGCGCCGGTCCACGTTCCCGGGCGGCACCGGTTGCGACCCACCCGCGATAACATTTCCCATGTAGGTGGAGATCGGGTCCGTGCTGTTCGGTGTATTGAGCGGGCAGATGATATTGTCAATGACGTGGACAGTGCGGCCCGATGTGCTTTGAATACCAGATGTGCTTTGAATCCCAGATGTGCTTTGAATCCCAGATGTGCTTTGAATCTCAGTACCGTTCGTGATCGCTGGACTGCTTGTTCTCAGGTTGCCGACCGCGGTGTTGCGGTAGACGTCCACGTTCACGGTGTTGAGGATATTAAGGGCGCGACCTCCGCAGCCAGCCACGACATTGCCAGCCACCAGAATCTTTTTGGTGTAACCGTGACTGTTCATAATCGAGTCCAATGATATCCCGTTGCCATCGGTGACATAGTTGAAACCTCGCGTGGCGAAGGGTACCGTACACTCAATGTTGTAGATATAGTTTCCCGCGATGTGATAGCCGTAGCCGTCGGAGAACGTGGCGCCACCCGTGAGGTCCCGCGACGCGAAGACGCTGATGCCGGAAGTATTGTTCGAGCTATATCGAGATGTCCCATGGATAGTGTTGAAACTGAGATCAAGGACGTCATGTGAGCCATTGACATCGAAACAATTTATTCCACCACCAGGGAAGTCGTGTATATGGTTTTTCCATAATGCTATGTGGTGACTGTTGCCATAGATGGACATTCCCGAGCAATTTGTGTTGGGATTTTCTTGTTGCCCGAAAATCTCGAAACCGTAGATGCCGACGTACGATGATCCGATCACGTTAACAAAATTATCGGTCGGGGGCGGGACGTTGATGACCGCGTTGACCCGGTCATTCAGCGTCATAATCCCTAACCATCGGTCGGGGCCGCCATGGACGCCGACTATTTCAGTGAGTCCGTAGCTGCCGGAGTCGACGAGAATGAGGTGACCTGGTAGTGCATGACGAATTGCCGTGTTGATCTGACGTAGGGGAGCGTCGGGGGTCCCGGGGTTCGAATCGGAGCCCTTGCCAGCGACGTACAGGGTGCGCTCTCCGCAGCGGACGAGCTGGCGGAACTGGGAGCGGTAATTCACGGGGTACGGAGGCCACAGCGCGCCCGCCGCCGGGTGCCCAGGTAGGTCCTCTATGGCCTGGCCCGGGCCGGTGGACCCACCAACGGTCCGGCATCCCGCCGTGGCGCTAAGGAGCGCCAGGAAGTGCCGCCTCTTCATGCTGGCGTCCGACCCCGGCGGTAGGGCGCGACCGCGTGCGGTTGGCGATCCATCGACGCGTGCATATGCTGTGCTGTCCTTGCCTAGAGCTAGTGCTGGGGAGCGTTGAGATGCCCGAGTGGACACCGCGTGGATCCCGCCAGAACCCGACCGGTCGGCCGGCTGACTGGCCGGATACCCGGTCGCGGAGAGATCCGTCCTCGTGCCTGGTGGGCCAGGCCGGCGCGTTCCGCGCCAGCGTCGCGGCGTCCACCCTGCTGGCGTCCACCTTGCTGCTGGCCGGCTGCGGCGGTGGGAGCGGTGGCGGCTCGGAGAACGTTGCGCGGCTGTCTGGACCGAACATCAATATCGCCGTCACCATTCCTGCGGGCTGGCACCAGGTCATCGACAGCGGTAATCCCAACACCCCCGAGATGGTCTCACCCATCACCTGCATGGGAAGCCGGGAGGTGACCTGCGCCACTGGGCTGGCGCGGCTCGCGACGTTTGCCGCGCCCAGTGTCGAGGCGGCCGCGCAGACCGTCCAGCGGGCGGTCACCACCTCCCCGGGCGTGCGAGTGGGCGGCACCACCAGTCAGGGGCCGGGCAAGGTTGGTCACCGGGACGGCTTCCGGCTCCGGTTCACTTTTTCCAATCCCAGCGCCAAACTCGTGTCTGAGGTCGCCGCGGTTCCCACCGGCTCTGCCGCCCCCGACGCTCAAGGCAACCACGAGTTCTCGGTTGTGTTGGTCTGGGTCGCCGACGTACCCGGTGCCCCCAAGCAGGATGTCATTGACGAGATCATTGGCTCCGTACTGGTCGCGGGCGGCCACCCCTGACCTGATCGCGTGGTGAGTCCGGGGTAGGGAGCGGTTGGTGACGCCGTTGTTGTGGTTACCACGCAGCACGGTGGTGGCGGCGCCGGGTCTTAGCCCCCTCGCTGTGCTCGTCGCCGTGCAGG
This sequence comes from Pseudonocardiaceae bacterium, assembly GCA_050699895.1. GTDB lineage: Bacteria > Actinomycetota > Actinomycetes > Mycobacteriales > Pseudonocardiaceae. The sequence goes on along the minus strand of JBOHFY010000524.1, from coordinate 3,389 downwards.
GGAACTGGGGGGCGGCGGAGGTGCTGGGGGCGAGCAGCGTCGGGCCGAGCAGGGCACAAGCACCCACGGTTGCGGCGGCCACCGCCTGGCGCCCGAGCCGCTGGGCCCGGCTCCAGCTATGGGTCCTGGCGTAGGCGGGGGGAAGCGTGTGTTTCAGACCCGGCGGAGAATGACGAGCGAGGAGAAACAGGCCATGCGAATAGGGGGCTTGTCAGCTCTTGCAGCGGATGTGTCTCGGTGTTTTTTCGCGGGACGGCTGGCCGAAGGTGGCGGTGACGGCCAGCATGGTTGAGGGATCCTTCGAGGGTTTATCGGTACCGCGGCAGGTATTCAGCCGCGGTACCGATAAACATTCACTCGGTGCCGGAGACCTCTGGGTAGGAATAATGGCCTACCCGTGGCGGGCTAGAACTGCAGGCACACCGAGCCGTTGCTGGTGGCCGCGGCGGCGAATCCGGTGCCGCACGTGCTGGTGTTGGTGACTGTATCCGCCGCCGCACTCGCGCCGCTGCCGATCGCGAGGGCGGCAGCCTGGTTACCGTTGGTAGCATTGGCAGTCGCGGTACTGCCCGCGCCGATGGCTGTGGCGTCTGCTTTGCTGCCCAGTCCGTCGGCGGTGCTGGTCGCTGTACCGCCGCCGATCGCGGTCGTCTTGGCCGTCCCGCCGGCGGTGCCGGTGGATGTCGCGATGCTGCCCGCGCCGTCGGCGACGCTGTTGGCGGTGGAGCCACCGCTGGCGTTAGACGTCGCCACGCCGCTGTGGTCCGCCTTCGCGGTGGCGCTGTTGTTGTTACCGAAGACGTTGGTTCGGGCGCTGCCACCGTTGTCCGCCTTGGCGGTGGCGCCGTTGCTGTTACCGATAACCACGTTGCCGGCGGTGCTGGTGTGGTTCGCGTCGGCGCTGACGCCGTTGCCGTTACCGGCGACGCCGTTCAGGGCGGCGCTGTTGTTGTCCGACTTGACCGTGACGAGGTTGTTGTCGCCGGCGACGGCGTTGCCGGCGAGGCTGTTGTGGTTCGCGTCGGCGTTGACACTGTTGCTGTTACCACCGACACCGTTGACGGCGGTGCCGCCGTTGTCCGCCTTGGCTTTGACGCCGTTCTTGTCACCGCCAATGGAGTTGCTGGCGAAGCCGCCGTGGTCCGCGTCGGCGGTGACGCCGTTCGTGCTACCGATGACGTCGTTGACGGCGCCGCTGCCGTGGTTCGCCTTGGTGGTGACGCCGTTGTCCTTGCTGTTAGGACCATGAATGGTAGTGCCAGCGCCGCTGCCGTTGTCGGCGGTGGTGGTGGCCAGGTTGTTGTTGCCGGTCACGTCAGCGATGGCGGCGCTGGTATGGTCGGCAGAGGTGTTGACCGTGTTCTTGGAGCTATTGGGGCCGCCGGCATCGCCGTTATGCACCGTGCCGACGGCGACACTGTTGTTCTTGGCGCTGGAGGTAACCGTGTTGTTAGTTCCCGTCCCCGTGCCGGCCACCTTAGCCTGACCGAAGCTGTTGTTGTTGGTGACCTTGCACGTATTGCCGGTCCCGCTCGTTCCCACGGCAGTTTGATTGCACGACGGGGCAGCGGAGGCGGTGGGAGCGAGCAACATCGGGCTGAGCAGGGCGAACGCACCCACAGCGGCAGCGACCACGGCCTGACGACCACGCCGCTGACGCCGGTTCCGGGCGTAAGCGGGAGAAACTACGGTGACTGCGGTCTCATCGCAGGCGCCGACGAGCGGCGTACGAGACATGCGGATCTCCTTTTACGAGCCGTGAGCACGGCTGCTGTCGGGCTGGGCTCTGCCGAGTTCGCTTCACCCATCTGAAAAGATCGATCGGGTGGTTGATTCCCGTCATGACTACCATCGTGCGACAAACTTTTCTATAACAGGGCGAACGTGGGACCACCTGGATGGCGTAGCCTGTGTTGATTTGGGGTAACGGTTCGCGTACTTTCCGTTCGATACCGTCCGGCTATGGCTACTCCACGAATGCAAGCCGCCACTCCGGGCGCCAGGAAACAAGGTGTGCACAACGCGCAACGAATGAGGTGATGTAACGGCGGGTGACCTGGATATTCCGGTGCTTCTCGTCAGCGGTGACGGGTGGTTATAATTGTGCTCATTGGGTGCACAAGCCGTCGCTACCGACGCTCGGAAATCTGCGTGCGCCGAGCTCGACCACTGGTGTTCGGACGATCTACGACGCTGGTGATGCTCCTAGCGACCAAGGATCGCTAGGAGCCAGTGCTGGACCGGGCGAGGACGCGGTAACCAACGTCGCGGCAGGCCACAGAACGTGGACTTGTCGGCGAGCGGCTCACTGATGAGTCCGTGAATCAGGATCCACTGCTCCCGGCACCGCCCGCGCCCCCGGCGCCCCCGGCTCCTCCGCTCCCGTCTGGCTGGCCTGGTTGCCCGGGTTGACCAGGCTGGCCGGGTTGCCCGGGCCCACCGGGTTGACCAGGCTGGCCGGGTTGACCGGGCCCGCCGGGTTGACCAGGTTCGCCGGGTTGACCGGGCTCGCCGGGTTGACCGGGCTCGCCGGGTTGACCGGGCTCGCCGGATCGGCTCGGCGGGTCTTGCTGCTGGATCAGCGGATAGCCGGGTTGGTCTTGGCAGGCTGCGCACACCGCGATGACAGCCAGGGCCGCCGTGATTACCGCAGCGACTTCCCACGTCCGCCGCCGCCGTTGCCCGAGCCTCTGCATGGTGTGGCGTCGTGTCGGGATGCCCGCGTTGCTGGCCATTGGTGACATGCGCTTGCTCACAATAGTGTGCATGGTGACGTACCGTTCCCTGTGGGTCTGGCGGCGTTGAGTCACTGCGGCTGTCGCGGCGCGCCCCCGCTGTTGGTTTTCCTTCTCGTGAGGCACGCTTGGTGATGTAGGCGTTGCTACTCGTGAGGGGTGTTGCTTCTTTTATCGTGGCTGGGTGATGTGTTGCGGACGGGACCGTGCGTGGTCTCGTCTGCAACACATCTATTTCTTTGCCTCGGCCGAGGACTCTGGCCTGAGGGTGGTCGTCAAGCGCGGTCACCATAATCTTGTCGCCCGTTTCGGTGTGGTTTCGGGCAGGTACCCACGGCCACACCGAAACTCTGGGGACAACTTTGGCGACGGGTTCGCGGATCGGTACGCGGCAATCACGTTAGCAGTTAGCTGCCAGCTCCGCCGATGCCGCCGATGCCGCCAGCTCCGCCAGCGCCGCCAGCGGGGCCGTTGTGGGGGCTGCCGTTGCTGCCGGCTGCCGGCATACCGGGCGTACCAGGCGAACCGTTGCCCTTGGCACCGCTGCCGCCACAGCCGGGCTTGCCGCCGGTGCCGCCCTTGCCGCCGTCGCCACCCAGGGTGGTGCCATTGGCGCCGGGACCGCCGGGACCGCCGGTGCCGCCGGTGCCGCCG
>JBOHFY010000523.1:0-5922 GCA_050699895.1 Pseudonocardiaceae bacterium | reverse complement strand
CAGCTGGTACTCCACCACCCGATTGGTCGGCACCACCAGCAGCGGGATCGTGGTGGACGAGCCGATGGTAGACAGTGGTTCGCCGTCCTCGGTCCGCCGGACCGGGTAGGCGCCGCCCTTGACCGGTGTGTCCTGCAGGTACTGGAAATCCCAGTTCCATTGGAAAGCGACCACCCTCACTCGCAGGTCGGGATTATCAACTTTGGCGTCGACGAAATTCTGCGCTGTCACAGTGAAGTAAAAAAGCACCGCGACAATCACGAACGGAATGACCGTGTAGATGATCTCCAGCGGTAGGTTGTACTGGGTCTGCCGAGGCATGTCGTCGGATTTCTTGCGGTGGAAAGTAACCGTCCACATGATCAACAAGGCAACGATCAACCCGACCGCCAGCGCCGCCACGGTCGCCCAGATCCACAAGGTGCGCATCCGCTCGGCCTGCGGAGTGATCCCCTCCGGCCAGCCGAACGCGAACACCCGATATACCGAGCACCCACTGGACAGGAAGGCCAGTATTCCGACCAGTCCGGCCACCTTCAGTAGCCGAACCACTCGGGAACGGACCACACCGACCACCCCTCGCTCCTCCTCGTCGCCGGATGCCGGCCCCCATGCGACTAGGAAGCCCACCGCAGGGAGCCTAAACCAGCGCGAGCGCCAGAGCTCGCCCAGGCCGGGAGTGGCGCGCCCCACCCGTCATACTGGGTCGCTGTGGATACTGGGCCGCTGTGGGGTCCGTAGCGTGCGATCCCCCTGACTGGCCGTTCCAGTCCGGGGTTGGGGTCGCTGATGAGAGGCGGGTACGTGTGCGGGTTGCTGGGACTGCTGACCGCGCGGCAGGACGCCGAGCAGCGGGTGGAGGACGTGACCTCAGCACTGCGCCGCCAGCGGCATCGAGGCCCCGACGAGACTGGGACCTGGCACGACGCTGACGTGGTGCTCGGATTCAACCGGTTATCCATCATCGATCTCGAGCACTCTCACCAGCCGCTGCGCTGGGGGCCGCCGGGTACGCCGGAGCGCTACACGATCCTGTTCAACGGGGAAATCTACAACTACATCGAGCTCCGTGAGGAACTCCGCCGTGATCCGTACGGCGCGAACTTCACCACCGAAGGTGACACCGAGGTCGTCGTCGCGGCATACCACCACCTCGGACCCGCCGCCGTGCGGCGACTCCGGGGAATGTTCGCTTTTCTCATCTGGGACGCACAGCTCCGGGTCGCTTTCGGCGCCCGCGATCCCTTCGGCATCAAGCCGCTGTATAGCTGCGCCGGGCCGGGCGGGATGGCGTTCGCCAGTGAAAAGAAGAGCCTGCTCGAGCTCGCGCCGTCGCTGGGAGCGTCCCCAGAGCTAGACCGCCGCGCGTTGCAGCACTACCTGACCTTGCAGGATGTTCCCGAACCGGCATCCCTGCACACCGGGATCACCCGCATCGAGTCCGGCACCTCGTTCACCCTCTCCCCCGGTGGCGAGCCGGTTACCGAGCGCTACTTCCATCCCTATTTCCGGCCCCGCCAGATCAGCTCCGAAACCGATGCGCGGGTCCTCCACGACGAGATCACCGCGGCGATGCGCGACTCAGTCGCCAAGCACATGCGGGCCGACGTCACTGTCGGCGCCTTCCTGTCCGGCGGTGTCGACTCCACCGCTATCGCCGCGCTGGCCCGCGAGCACAATCCGGATCTGATCACCTTCACTACCGGCTTCGAGCGGGAGGGCTACTCCGAGGTGGACGTGGCCGCGGCGTCAGCGGCCGCGATCGGCGTCCGGCACGTGGTCCGCACCGTCTCGGCCACCGAGCTGGCTGACGCGCTGCCGCTGATCGTGTGGTATCTCGACGACCCAGTGGCCGACCCCGCGCTGGTGCCACTGTGGTTCATCGCCCGACAGGCGCGGGAACACGTCAAGGTGGTGCTGTCCGGGGAGGGGGCTGATGAGCTTTTCGGCGGGTACACCATCTACCGGGAGCCGCTGTCGCTGAGCGCGTTCGAGAAAGTCCCCGGCGGGCTGCGCCGCGCGTTGGGCCGGATCTCCACGCGGATCCCCGAGGGCGTACGCGGCAAGGACCTGCTGCGTCGCGGCTCGTTGACCCTGGAACAGCGCTACTACGGCAACGCGCGGATCTTCCCGGACGACCAGCTGCGCGGGGTGCTGCGCGGGTACGACCCGGCTATCTCGCACGCCGATGTCACCGCGGATCTTTATACCGACTCGGCCGGCTGGGATCCGGTCGCTCGTATGCAACACGTGGATCTGTTCACCTGGCTGCGTGGCGACATCCTGGTCAAGGCGGACAAGATGACCATGGCCAACTCTCTTGAGTTACGGGTGCCCTTTCTCGACCCAGAGGTGTTCCGGGTGGCGTCCACCATCCCGCTCACGGAGAAGATCACTCGCGAAACCACTAAGCACGCACTACGCCGGGCGCTGCGCGACGTCGTGCCCGCGCATGTGCTGAACCGGCCCAAGCTCGGCTTCCCGGTACCGATCCGGCACTGGCTACGCAAGGACCTGCACGACTGGGCCCGCAGCATCGTCGACGACTCGGGCACCGCGGAGTTCCTCGATCTCGCGGCGGTGCACCGGATGCTCGACGAGCACCGTGCGGGTCCGCGAGATCACAGCAGGAGAATCTGGGCGGTACTGGTCTTCATGCTTTGGCACGGCATCTTCATCGAGCAGCGGATCACCCCCGCTGTGCCCGAACCCCGCTACCCGGTGCAGGTGTAGCGGTCGGGCTAGTTGAACGAGTCCCCGCAGGCGCAGGAACCACCCGCGTTGGGGTTGTCAATAGTGAAGCCCTGCTTCTCGATCGTGTCCACGAAATCGATCACAGCACCTTGCAGGTAGGGCACACTCATCCGGTCGACGACCACGGCGAGGCCGCTGAAGTCCCGCTTGGCGTCGCCGTCCAGCGTGCGCTCATCGAAGAAGAGCTGGTAACGCAACCCGGCACAACCACCCGGCTGCACGGCGATGCGCAGGTGCATGTCATCCCGACCCTCCTGGTCGAGCAGCGCCTTCGCCTTGACCGCGGCGGCATCGGTGAGCTCGACACCGTGCGTAGTCACCTCGGTGTCGGCGATGTTCTCGACGCTCATGAATTCTCCCCTGGGGATCGACGCGCAGCACGGACGGATCTCTCACACCACGTGAACGCCCGCGACCGACGGGTGATTCCCGTGGACTCCATAGTGACACACCGAATGTCTCTCCTGTCGCCCCCGGTGCCCACAGTCGGACCGGGGCCAGGGCGTTGCCCTAAACTGGTCACCGTGAGGTTCCTGCGCGGCAACACCGGCTCCGGAGCCGGTGAATCACTGTCGGCTGAGCCGGCAGTCCGACCGGAGTCGGCGGTGGAGGGGAAGCTCAATCCGGACGACGTGAGCCACCGAGCCCGCAACGATGGCAAGGGCAGGCCCACCCCAAGCCGCCGAGAGGCCCAGGGCCGCAAGCGAGGCCCCGCGCCACCACCACCGCGTACTCAGCGGGAAGCGTTACGCCGGATGCGCGGGTCCAAGGCGCAGCGCCGCGACGCGGCGGCGCAGCGCCGGGAACGCATGTTGGCGGGGGACGAGAAGTACCTGCTGCCTCGCGACCAGGGCCCCGTGCAGGCTCACGTGCGGGACCTGGTGGAGTCGCGGCGTCACCTCGCCGGCGCGTTTATGCCGCTGGCCCTGCTGGTGATCGTGGTGGTCCTGGTGCCATCGCCGTTTGTGCAACAGTACGCGTCGCTGGTGTCGATGGTGATGCTCTTCTCGATCATTGTCGAGGGGGTGCTGCTAGGCCGGACCGTCAAGCATCGCGTCCGCGAACGGTTCCCCCACGCATCGGAGTCCGGGACGAGCCTGGGGTTCTACGCGATGACCCGGGCGACCCAGCTGCGCCGACTGCGGGTACCCAAGCCCCGCATCGGTCCCGGCGATCCGATCCCGTAACTAGCCCACCGCACTGGCACTGATCCACCGAATTGGGCTGGCTACGGTCGCAGGCTCATCGGGCCGTACACCTCAGCTACCCCATCGAACAGCGTGACCGCCGTCACGCCGCCGTCGAGCAGTCCCGGCCATTCGCGGCCAAGCCACTCCTCGGCGTCGGCCTGGTCGTCAAAGGTGATGTCTGGTCCGCTCACTTGGCCGCCGTCCAGGTCCTGGTAGCGCCACCGCAGGGTCATCCCATGTTCCCCTCCGCCGCCGCCTCGACTGGCGTCCCGGCCGCCGCCCACACTTGGTGAACCCGACGGTAGCCTCAGGCGGGTGCGGACGCTGGTGCTCGGTGGTGCTCGCTCGGGCAAGTCCGCCCACGCGGAGGGGTTACTGGGTGACACGCGGGTGGACTACCTGGCGACCGCCCGGCGAGTACCCGGCGACGATGACTGGGAGGCGCGGATCGCCGCGCACGTGGCGCGCCGGCCACCGGGTTGGCGCACCGCCACGCCAGCCGACCTCGCTGGCGCGCTGCGCGCTGCGGGGCCCGTTCCGGTGCTGGTCGATGACATCGCTACCTGGCTGACCGGAGAGCTGGACGACGCGGGCGCCTGGGATGGTGGCGTGGCGGCGGTGCGGGCCTGCCGCGCGCGGTGCGCCGAGCTGGTGTCGGCGGTGGCGGCCTGCCCGGCCCGGCTGGTGCTGGTGAGCGCGGAAGTCGGGCTTGGCGTCGTGCCGCCGACCCACGCGGGGCGGCTGCTGCGCGACGAGCTGGGCGCGCTCAACGCCGAGCTCGCCTCGGTGTGCGACGAGGTGCTGCTGCTGGTGGCGGGGCTGCCCGTCACACTGCGTTGAGGTGCATCACCGGCACCGTCAGCAACCAGGATGGAGTCAGACACGTGACGTTGAGGGACCCGTTGAGAGACATGGAGCACCAGGAGAGCCGCGTGGAGTTCCCCGAGATCACGCCACCCGACCAGCAAGCCCGCCGGGAGGCGGTGGCCCGCCACGAGCAGCTGACCAAGCCGGCGGGTTCCTTGGGCCGCCTAGAGAAGTTGGGGGTGTGGGCGAGTGCCTGCCAAGGGGTCTGCCCACCGCACCCATTCGTCCGCCCACGGGTCGTCGTGTTCGCCGGGGACCACGGTATCGCCGCGCACGGGGTTTCCGCCTACCCCAGCGAGGTCACCCAGCAGATGGTGGCCAACTTCCTGCGCGGGGGGGCGGCGGTGAACGTGCTCGCCGCGGCGGCCGGCGCGGCGGTGCGGGTGGTCGATGTGGCCGTGGACTGCGAGCCTGCCACGGTCGCCGAGCCAGCGCTGGTCACCAAGCACAAGGTTCGCCGCGGCAGCGGCGCGATCAACCAGCGGGATGCGCTGACCGACGCGGAGGTGACCCAAGCGCTGGGCGCTGGGGTGACGATCGCCGACGAGGAGGTCGACCTCGGCGCCGACCTGCTGATCGCGGGCGACATGGGGATCGGCAACACCACCCCCGCCGCAGTGCTGGTGGCGGCACTCACTGAGGAGGAACCGGTGGAGGTCGTGGGCCGGGGCAGCGGGATCGACGATGCCGGCTGGATGCGCAAAGTCGCGGCGATCCGCGACGCGTTGCGCCGGGCCCGCCCGGTCGTCGGTGATCCCGTCGCGCTGGCCCGCACCGCGGGCGGTGCCGATATCGCCGCGATGGCCGGGTTCCTGGCGCAGGCCGCGGTGCGGCGCACCCCGGTGATTCTCGACGGTGTGGTCGTCGCGGCGGCGGCGATGCTTGCCGAGGAGCTCGCGCCCGGAGCGCGGCGGTGGTGGGTGGCCGGGCACTGCTCGGAGGAGCCGGCGCACGCTCTGGCGCTGGATCACCTGGAGTTGAAGCCCATCCTGGACCTGGGGATGCGGCTGGGCGAGGGTTCGGGGGCGGTGGTCGCGCTGCCGCTGGTGCAGATGGCGGTACGGGTGCTCGCCGAGATGGCCACCTTCGCTGACGCCGGCGTCTCCGGGCC
>JBOHFY010000522.1:0-2032 GCA_050699895.1 Pseudonocardiaceae bacterium | reverse complement strand
ACCTCAGCGGGGTCCTCCTCGGCCACCACGGCCCCCGAAGCGAAAACCAGCTCTTCCCGGATCCGCCGGTGCCAGTACTCGGCCAGCGCCTCGGCCAGCTGCACGCCCAGGCCATGCACCTCGAGGTAGTCGCGGTAGGCGTCCTTGGCGAATAGCTCGGCCGCGTAGTCGGCGATCGCCTGGCCCATCGTCACCAGGTGCAACGGCAGCACGTCGACCTCGCCAGCGGCCAATGCCGCCGCCCGAGGCCGGTAGAAGTCCGCCAGGCACAGCCGGCGGTCGCGGCGCTGGCGCGGAAAGGTGAAGCGGAACCGCTCGGCCGCGTCCGGGCGGGGCTCGGTGAGCACGATCAGCGCGTCGCCCTCGGCGACCGCCGGGAAGTACCCATAAACCACCGCAGCGTGCGCGAGCACCCCCTCGGTGGTCAGCCGGTCCAACCAGTAGCGCAGCCGGGGCCGGCCCTCGGTCTCCACCAGCTCCTCATAGGAGGGGCCGTGCTTGCTCCGGGACCCGCGCAGGCCCCATTGGCCCAGGAAGGTGGCCCGTTCGTCGAGCATCGCGGTGAACTCGGCCACGGGGATGCCGGTGACCACTCGGGAGCCCCAGAACGGGGGAATCGGGATCGGCACGTCGGTGGCCACGTCCGAGCGCGCCGGTAGCGGCTCCTCAGTGCCGGTTTCCCGGGCCCGGCGGGCCCGCGCGATGCGTAGTGACCGCTCCCGGCGAGCCTTGCGCTCAACCGCCTTGGCCTCCTCTGCCGGGTCGGCGGGCACCGTGCCGCCCCGCTTCCTGGTCATGATCGAGTCCATCAGCCGCAGACCCTCGAAGGCGTCCCGGGCGTAGCGGACCTCGCCTGGATACAGCTCGGCCAGGTCGCTCTCCACGTAGGCGCGGGTCAGCGCCGCCCCGCCGAGCAGCACCGGCATGTCGGACAGGCCGCGGGAGTTCATCTCCTGGAGGTTCTCTTTCATGATCACCGTAGACTTGACAAGCAACCCCGACATCCCGATGGCGTCCGCGCGGTGCTCTGTGGCGGCCTGCAGGATCGCGCTGATGGGCTGCTTGATACCGAGGTTGATCACTTCGTAGCCGTTGTTGGACAGGATGATGTCCACCAGGTTCTTGCCGATGTCGTGCACGTCGCCCTTGACGGTGGCCAGCACCAGCCGACCCTTGCCACTGTCGTTTTCGGAGCGCTCCATGTGGGGTTCGAGGTGCGCGACTGACGCCTTCATCACCTCGGCTGATTGCAGCACGAACGGCAGTTGCATCTGGCCCGAGCCGAACAACTCACCGACGGTCTTCATCCCGGACAGCAGGGTGTCGTTGATGATCTGCAGCGCGGGCCGCTGCGCCAGGGCGGTGTCCAGGTCCTCGGCCAGCCCGTTGCGGTCCCCGTCGACGATCCGCCGCTCCAACCGCTCGAACAGCGGCAGCGCGGCGAGCTCGGCCGCCCGGGACTGCCTCGACGACGAGGTCGTGACGCCGTCGAACAGTGCCATCAGCGCCTGCAGTGGGTCGTAGTCTCCCCCATCGTCTCCTACCGTCCCGGACCGGCGCCGGTCGTACACCAGATCCAGTGCCACGGCCCGCTGCTCGTCCGGTATCCGAGCCGTTGGGAGGATCTTCGAGGCGTGCACGATCGCGGTGTCCAACCCAGCCCGCACGCACTCATGCAGGAACACCGAGTTGAGCACCTGACGGGCCGCCGGGTTGAGCCCGAAGGACACGTTGGACACCCCGAGCGTGGTCTGTACCTCTGGGTAGCGCCGCTTGATCTCGCGGATCGCCTCAATGGTCTCCAGCGCGTCGCGGCGGGTCTCCTCCTGGCCGGTGGAGATGGGGAAGGTGAGGCAGTCAACGATGATGTCGCAGGTGCGCATGCCCCAGGTGGCGGTCAGGTCATCGATCAGCCGCGACGCCACCCGCACCTTCCACGCCGCAGTGCGGGCTTGGCCCTGCTCGTCGATGCACAGCGCCACCACGGCGGCACCATGCTCCCGGATCAGCGTCATGGCGCGCTGGTACCGCG
>JBOHFY010000521.1:0-3076 GCA_050699895.1 Pseudonocardiaceae bacterium | reverse complement strand
GTGGGGTTCCCCCCTCTTGCGGCAAATGTCACCAATTCGGTCATCCAGTGCTCTGGCAGCGTGGGCTTGGCGCTGGGCAGCCGCCGCGAGCTTCGCGGGCAGCAGGGTCGGGTGCTGTCGACCACCGGCGTCGCGATGGCCGGCGCGCTGGTGGGCAGTCTGCTGCTGCTGGTGCTGCCCGCCGCGGTGTTCGACGCGGTGGTACCCATGCTGGTGGCGCTGGCCAGCGTGCTGCTCGGGGTGCAGCCGTGGCTCACCCAGTGGATCGGCGAACCCGGACCCGATGCCCCGGACCGCCGCGCGGTCTTGCTACCCGCCGTGTTCCTCGCCGCGATTTACGGCGGCTACTTCGGCGGTGCGCTCGGCGTCATCTTGATCGCGGTGCTCGCCCTCACCACGCGGGAGGACCTGCGCCGGCTCAATGCCGTCAAGGGGGTGCTCTCGCTGATCATCAGCGTGATCAGCGCGGTCGTGTTCGCGATCGGCGCGCCGGTGGACTGGCTGGTCGTCGCGCTGCTCGCCCCCGTCAATCTGGTCGGGGGCTTCCTCGGTGCGAAGCTCGCCGGCCGGCTGCCCGCGCCGGTGTTGCGAGCCGGGGTGGTCGTGGTGGGCTTGGCGGTGTCGATCTACCTGTTCGCCAGGTGACCGGTGTCGTTGACCAGGCTTACCGTGGCGGGGCCATCGGGATAGAACTCCGCCACCGACAGCGATGCGACATCCAGGTGCAACCGGTGCAGCACCGACGGTCCGGCGTCCAGCGCCATCCGCAGCAGCGCCTTGATCGGCGTCACGTGGCTGACCACGACCAGGGTGGCCGCGCCGTGCTCGGCGATCAGCTGGTCGCGCGCCCGGCGCACTCGGCGGTGCACCGCGTCCATGCTCTCGCCGCCCGGCGGGGCCACCGAGGTGTCGGTGAGCCACCTGGTGTGCAGGTCTGGATCCCGCGCGCTGGCCTCGGCGAAGGTCAGCCCCTCCCAGGCCCCGAAATCAGCCTCGATCACTCCATCGTGGACCTTCAGCGGCACGCCCAACGCGCCGGCCACCAGCGTGGCCGTCTGCCTCGCCCTCGGCAGTGGCGAGCTGACCACCGCAGCAACACCGTCAGTGGCGGCCAGCCGCGCGGCCGCAGCGGCGGCTTGGCGCTCCCCCAGCTCGGTCAGCGGCAGGTTCGCGCGCCCGGAGTACCGGAGCCGCGCGGAATGCTCGGTCTGCCCGTGGCGCAGCATCAGCAGCCGGGTCGGGGAGCCGGTGGCTCCGGTCCAGCGCGGCTGGGCCCCAATCTGGGCCCCCGTGTGGGACACAGTCTGAGCTTCCGGCTTACGGGAGACGCCGGCCTGGGCGTCCATCGCTTCGTTGGCCAGCCGGTCGGCGTGCGCGTTGCGGGCTCTGGGCACCCAGGTGTATCTGACGTCACCGAGCTGGCGAGCCAGCTCGGCCGCCTCACCGACCAGCGGTCGCAGGTGCGGTTGCTTGACCTGCCAGCGCCCGCTCATCTGCTCCACGACCAGTTTGGAGTCCAGCCGCGCCTCGGCGGACCGCGCACCTTCCTTGACCGCGGCGCGGAGCCCGGCGATGAGACCCGAGTACTCGGCGACGTTGTTGGTGGTGGTGCCCAGCCCCCCCGAAGCCTCGGCGAGCAGCTCCCCGGTGTCGGCGTCGCGCACCACTGCCCCGTACCCGGCCGGGCCGGGGTTGCCCCGCGAGCCACCGTCCGCCTCGATGATCACACGTCGGTTCACAGCCCGGACTCCGAGGTACGCACTAACACGACGCCACATTCCTCGCAGCGCAGCACCGCGTCGGGGGCCGCCTCCCGCAGGTGCCCGATCGCGGTGCGGTCCAGCTCCAGCCGGCAGGCGCCGCAACGGTGCTCACGCAGCAACGCCGCGCCGGTGCCGTGGCGGGCCCGGATCCGCTCGTAGAGCGTCACCAGGTCCGCGGGCAGCTCCCCGAGATGAGTGCGGCGCTCGTGCTGACCGCGCTCTTCGGTGGACTCTAGTTCCGTCAGCGCCTCATCCCGGCGGCGCGTGGCATCAAGGCTGCGCTGCTCGATGCCGGCCAGCGCGGCGCGGCCCCGCTCGAGGTCCGCAGCGGTGGCCTCGCGCCGCTCCATCACCTCAAGCAGGTCGTCCTCCAGCACGGTCTGGCGACGCTTCAGGGTCGCCAGCTCGTGTTCCAGGTCTTCGAGTTGCTTGCCCGAGGAGATCGACCCGGAGTCGAGCAGGCCGCGGTCCCGGTCCTCCCGGGCGCGCACCTGGTCGATCTCGGCCTCCAGCTTGCGGATATCGCGGTCCAAGTCCGATACCGCCGTCTGCGCGGCGACCAGCGAGTCCCGGGCGGAGCGCAGGTCTTTGTCGGCTAGCTCGACCTCGGCCAGCTCGGGCAACGACCGGCGGCGGTGCGCGGCACGGGTCAGCTCGGCGTCCACCGCGGCCAGGTCAAGCAGCCGGCGTTGTGCGGCGGGATCGGCGTTCACCGCGAGGGCCTCCCAGGTGGGTGCGCCGAGCCGATCATCCAGGGACCGGTGCGGCGCTGCGATACGTGAACATCAACTGTACCGCCGGTGGGCGCCGACACCACCGCCGCGGCTCGGTCATCACACCGCCGTCACAGGGGCCAGCGCGGCTCGCAATCCGGCCATGAGCAACGTGGCGATCTCAGGAGGCCGGACCGCGACCCGCAGGTGGTCGGGCGACAGACCGGGGAACGTGTCAGCGCGCCGCACCGCGATGCCGGCGTCGACGAGCGCGGCCCGGACCCGCTCCCCCGCTGGCACGTGCAGCAGCAGGAAAGGCGCGGCGGCCGGCTGGTAAACCGTGACACCGGGCAGGTCGGCTAGCTGGCGGACCATCCACTCCCGGTGCCGCACGGTCCGCGCCGCCGCCGCGGCGGCCTCGGCCACCGCGGCCGGGGCGCTGCACACCCGCACCGCCTCCAGCGCCAGCGTGCTCACCGGCCACGGCGGGCGCGGCGCGGCTAGCTGAGCGAGCAGATCGGGCGCCCCCAGGGCGTAGCCGGCACGCAGCCCCGGCAGGGCCCAGGTCTTGGTGAGACTGCGGAACACCAGCAGGCCGGG
>JBOHFY010000520.1:0-2428 GCA_050699895.1 Pseudonocardiaceae bacterium | reverse complement strand
GGCGGCGACTACCAGTGGCGCCGCGAGGGCGAGGTGCACCTCTTCAACCCGCGGACGGTGTTCGCCCTGCAGCATTCCACCAGAGCGGGCCGCTACGAGGTGTTCAAGGAGTACACCCGCCTGGTGGATAACCAGTCGCGGCGGCTGATGACCCTGCGCGGGCTGTTCGCCTTCCGTCAGGGCCTGCGCCCGCCGGTGCCGATCGAGGAAGTCGAGTCGGTCGAGTCGATAGTGACACGGTTCGCCACCGGCGCCATGTCTTACGGATCCATCTCCCAGGAGATGCACGAGGTGCTGGCCATCGCGATGAACCGCCTCGGCGGCAAGTCCAACACTGGTGAGGGCGGTGAGGACGCCGACCGCTACACCCCCGACCCCAACGGGGACCTGCGCCGCTCGGCGATCAAACAGGTGGCATCCGCGCGGTTCGGTGTGACCAGTGAGTACCTGGTTAACGCCGACGATCTGCAGATCAAGATCTCGCAGGGGGCCAAGCCCGGCGAGGGCGGGCAGCTGCCCGGCACCAAGGTGTACCCGTGGATCGCCAAGACCCGGTACTCCACTCCCGGGGTAGGCCTGATCTCGCCGCCACCGCACCACGACATCTACTCCATCGAAGACATCAAGCAGCTGATCCACGACCTCAAGAACGCCAACCCGCGGGCCCGCGTGCACGTCAAGCTGGTGAGCGAGGTGGGGGTCGGCACGGTGGCCGCCGGGGTAGCCAAGGCGTACTCCGACGTGGTGCTCATCTCCGGTCACGATGGCGGCACCGGTGCCTCGCCGCTGTCCTCGATCAAGCACGCCGGCACGCCCTGGGAGCTGGGCCTGGCCGAGACCCAGCAGACGCTGATCGCCAACAAGCTGCGGGACCGGATCGTCGTGCAGACCGACGGCCAGCTCAAGACCGGTCGCGACGTCATGATCGCCGCGCTGCTGGGCGCCGAGGAGTACGGTTTCGCCACCGCGCCGCTGGTGGTCTCGGGTTGCGTCATGATGCGGGTCTGCCATCTGGACACCTGCCCGGTGGGCGTGGCCACCCAGAACCCGGTGCTGCGCGCGAAGTTCGCCGGCAAGGCCGAGTATGTGGTCACCTTCTTCGAGTTCATCGCTCAGGAGGTGCGCGAGTATCTGGCCGCACTCGGGTTCCGCCGCCTGGACGAGGCCATCGGGCGCACGGAGCTGCTGGACACTCGCCCGGCGGTCGAGCACTGGAAGGCGGCCGGGCTGGACCTGTCGCCGATCCTGCACGTGCCATCCGATGCCGGCCCAGATACCCCCCGGCACCGGACCAGGGAACAGGACCACGGGTTGGACAAGGCGCTGGACAACACCCTCATCCAACTCTGCGAGGGCGCGCTGGCCGGCGGTGCTCCGGTGCGGTTGGACCTGCCGGTACGCAACGTCAACCGCACGGTGGGCACCATGCTGGGCTCGCATCTGACCCGCCGCTGGGGTGGGGCGGGGCTGCCCGAGGGCACCATCGACATCACGCTGACCGGCTCGGCCGGGCAGTCCCTCGGGGCGTTCCTGCCCTGCGGGATCACCCTGCGGCTGGTCGGCGACGCCAACGACTACGTCGGCAAGGGCCTGTCCGGCGGGCGGATCACCGTGCGCCCGCATCCTGAGGCGCAGTTCAGCGCGGAGCACAACATCATCGCTGGCAATGTGATCCTCTACGGCGCGACGTCCGGGGAGGTGTTCCTGCGGGGGGTGGTCGGAGAGCGTTTCTGCGTGCGCAACTCCGGCGCGCTGGCCGTCGTCGAGGGGGTCGGTGACCACGGCTGCGAGTACATGACCGGTGGCCGAGTGGTCGTGCTCGGTCCGATCGGGCGCAATTTCGCGGCCGGGATGTCCGGTGGGGTCGCCTATGTGCTCGACCTGCCGAGTCACCGGGTCAACCACGAGATGGTCGACCTGGACCCACTGGACGAGCAGGACCGGGAGTTCTTGGTCGAGACGGTAGCGCGGCATCACGCCGAGACCGGGTCCGCGGTGGCGCATGCGCTGCTGGCTGACTGGGACGCGGCGGTGGATCGGTTCGGCAAAGTCATGCCCAAGGACTTCAAGCGGGTGCTGGCCGCCCAGGCGGCGGCGCGCCGAGACGGCCGGGACGTCGATGCGGCCGTGATGGAGGCCAGCCATGGCTGATCCCAAGGGTTTCCTCACCACGGGGCGGCGCAACCCGCCGCGCCGCCCGGTCGAGCTGCGATTACGTGACTGGCACGAGGTCTATGAGGACTTCGGCCGCGACGCGCTTCAGGCCCAGGCCGGCCGGTGCATGAACTGCGGGATCCCGTTCTGCCATCTGGGTTGCCCGCTGGGCAACCTCATCCCGGAGTGGAACGACCTGGGGTGGCGGCAGGATTGGGCCGACGCGGCTGAGCGGCTGCACGCCACCAACAACTTTCCCGAGTTCACCGGGACG
>JBOHFY010000519.1:0-3319 GCA_050699895.1 Pseudonocardiaceae bacterium | reverse complement strand
GCCACGCCCGAACGGCAATTGCCCGATGAGGAAGTGGCACGGGTGCTCCGCTATGCGTTGATCAGGTGGCTCGGATGAGTGGGGCTCCCGTGGTCTGGTTCCTGCGGTCGATCGGTGATCATGACACACACCGGGGCGCGCTGCGTCCCGCAGAGGGCACCGTGGTCGCCGCCTGCGGGGTGACATTCGTGCCCAGAGTGCTCCCGTTCGGCCGCGGCCTGGGATTCTCCGGCAACCCACCCGACCCCGAACAGGTCTGCCCGGCCTGCGCCAAGACCACCCGGTGAGCGGCCCGCCACGCTGGGCACAGTCCCGCCGAAACGCACGGGATTATCTCTTACGTGGGGCGTAGGCGAGGGCCTGCGGCTCGACGCGCCGCGTCGTCCTATCAGGCGCATGCGCTTGACCCCGGCCCGACGGTGCTGCATCGTAAGCAACCGTCGATGCACGCGCATATGCGCTGGATCGGTAACGGTGAAGTGGGCCGGCACCCACGTGTCCGGTGGGCGCCGGCCAGTGACACCGCCGGCTTACCCGCAGCTGCGGTGGAGCGCCGCGACAAGGGCTGCGAGTTGGCCAACTGCGACCAGGATCTTGACCGAACTCTCGTCGGTCAAGATCCTGAGTCGTAGCTTCCTTGACTGTCGTCGACAATCTTGGTGCTCGGGCATGCTGCCCTCTGGACCCATCGTTCTACCTCCTCCCTGATGCGTTTAGTCCCTCCCGCTTGCTAGACGAATCGCCCCGGAGGTCGGGGCGATAAGTCGAGTAGACGTCTGGCTAGCCAGCGGATGCCAACACGAATCGCGTCGTAGCGCTGAGCGGTTTTTTTGGCTCGGTTAACGGCCGCGCGACGCCTGCTTCAGTTGGAGTTTGTCCCGATTTTCATGAACGTTAAGATGACGCTGAGGACCGAGAGTGGCTGAGGTTGGGGTTCTCCGGCAACCCGTCCAACCCCGACCAGGTCTGCCCAGCATTCGCCAAGGCCACCCAGTGAGCGGCCCGGCACGCTGGGCGCACTCCGCTGCACGACCACGCGCACCTCACCGCTACCCGACGGTGACCATCGCCAACGACGACGTCCCCGCGTCCCGGTGCTGGCGGCAGCCTGGATCCTCGGGAGCCGTAGCCCGGCGTCCCCCTGGTCCCGGTGCAGAAAGCCGTCTCCGACCGCATTCTCGCCGAGATCCTTGATGACCTCGGTGCTAAGCCGGCACTCGACGAGGCCCGGGAGGCCGCCCGGTTACTGGCCGAGTCCGAGGCCTAGGACGGGACCTACGAGCGTGATTGGCCTGTGGTCGGTGCCGGCCGGGCCGAGTCGAGGGCGATACTCCTCCGGGGCCTGCAGCTAGCTGGTGAGCTCGGCGCGTTGGCCGCCCGGGGTGACGGTGATCCTCCAGGGGCTCGCTGGTGGTTTTCCGGCGGTCTTCCATCGCAGCGGACAGCACCCGGTCATACGGTGCTCTGCTAGGGTGCCCGACTCAAGCACACTGCGGTGCGGGCAGCGATTGACACTGCGGATTGCGGCAAGAATGGGGGCTTGATGTTGTTCAAGACAGTGCACCACTGGGTCGCGAATGGGCGGGGACACCGGGGCTCCGCCACCATGGTGGGTGCGGCGCTGCTGGTGGCGGGACCGCTGACGGGCTGCGCGGGCACCCACCTTCCCGCTGTGGCCGCGAAGAGCGACACCGCGCCGGCGACACAGTGTTCCGCTACCGGGGCGGCGTATGCGGCTACCCAGCTGTTCTTCGGCAAGTCGATTCCCGGTGGCGGCACGGTCACCGACGCATCCTTCGCCCAGTTCCTCGACCGAGAGGTCACTCCACGGTTCCCGGCCGGGTTCACGGTGGTGCCCGCGATGGGCCAGTACCGGGAGACCAACGGAGTGATCGACCATGAGGCCAGCGACATGATGATCTTGATCTACCCACGGGACTCGGCGAGCGAGGCCGGCAAGAAGATCGACGAGATACGCGCCGCGTACGACAAGGCCTTCCACCAAGAGTCGGTCCTGCGCGAAGATCAGCAGCCCTCCTGCGTGTCGTTTTAAGGCAAACCAGCAAGGCAGCGCACCCCGCCATCGCCTGTGTGGTCGCGGGTGCGGTGGCGCTGTCCGTGAACTCGACGCCACCGACGTTTGCGCTGCCGGCCTAGGTCTGTCTCGTCGAGTTCACGGCGGTGGGCCCGTCACGGGTGAGCAGCTGGGGTGGTTGGGCTGCCGCAGGCGGTGGAGGCAATCGGCGTCCCACCAATGGGTGACCATTGACTGACTCATTGTGAACTGACTATGGTCGAAGTCACGGCTAGACAGGCCTGTCCGTGCCCGCCGCTACGGCCCACCAGGTGGCCAGCGGCGGCCATTCGCGCGACGCCGACCAATGGAGAGGAAAATCATGGCCGACTACGATCCGAGAACGGCTACCGGAATTCCGACCGAGCCCGTCGGCTCCCTCCCCCGACCTTCCACGTTGCAAGCAGCTTACGCCTCCTATGACGAGGGAAAGATCGATAAAGAAGCGCTGGAAGCCGAGCAGGACGCCGCGGTCCGTGATTCGCTCAAGCGCTATGAAACCACCGGGTCGCCGATTGTTTCCGACGGCGAGCAACGGTGGTCGAGCTTCGCCACCTACCCCATCACCGACACCTTGGCCGGGACCGGCCTCGCCGAGAACCTCGGCCCCGGCGGCCAGTTCTTCGCGATCTTCGCCGATGGCCACGGGCGGCAGCTTCCCCGTCTCACCGGTGGCCCCTTGCGGTACAAGACCTACGCGGCCGACACACTGAAGAAATCTATCGGCTTGACAAACTCCCCCATGAAGCAGGCCGTGATCGCGCCGTCCATGCTGGCCCTGCTGTACCCGCTGCGAGAAGAGGTGCCCGGCTACCCCCGGGAACAGTTCGAGGAAGACCTTGTCAACGAATGTGAAAAGGATATCCGCGGCGCCTTTGCCGCCGGAGCCGCCCGGGTTTCCATCGACTTCACCGAGGGCCGGCTGGCCACCAGAGAAGATCCACGCAACCCGTGGACGGGCGCTGGCTTGCTTCCGCACTTCATCGAACTCAACAACCGCGTACTCGCGCGCTTCACAGCGGAGGAGCGGTCGAAGATCGGTATCCACACCTGCCCAGGCGGGGACCGGGACTCGGTGCACAGCGCCGATGTTCCCTACAACAACCTGCTCCCGAGCATGTTCCAGATGAACGCCGGCTATTTCCTCATCCAGCTGGCGAGCGAGCGGGACAAGGACCCGGTCTACCGGTCCATCGGGGAGCACCTACGCGACGACGCGGACGGTGTGGCGCAGATGGCCTACAT
>JBOHFY010000518.1:0-21478 GCA_050699895.1 Pseudonocardiaceae bacterium | reverse complement strand
CTCCTGGCGCGTCACTGAGAAGCACGACGCGCCGTCTTTCTGGCATTTCACGAAGTACCGCCAGGCACCTGGTTCCGGGTTCAGTGCCGCGGCGATGGCCGCGGCACTCGGTGACCCGATCGGCGAGACCGGCAGCCCGACACCGAGGTAGGTGTTGTACGGGCCGGGCCGGGCGCGGTCCGCGTCGGAGGTGTTCACCTCCTGGCGGTCCAGCGGGTAGTTGATGGTGGAGTCCATCTGCAGCGGCATCCCGGCGGCAAGCCGGTTGGCGATGACCCGCGAGACCCGGCGGAAGTCCGGGGTGATCCCCTCCCGCTCGATCACCGAAGCGATCACCAACACCTCGTACGCGCTGTGGCCGGTGCCCGCGGCGGACGCGGGGAAGCCACCCGCCAACAGCCGAGCCACAGAAGTACTGATGACCTGCCGCAACAGCTCCACCGCCGAGCTACCGGGGCGCACGTCGTAGTCCCCCGGAACTAGCAGGCCCTCCAACCGTCGACGAGGCTCAACGCGCGACATCGGGTCGAGAGCCCAGCCGGGTACCCCGAGCTGGCCCAGATCGGTCTGGGTCATCGCGGTGCGGAGATCCTCGGGCCTCACGCACGTACTCACCTCCCCGATCATCGCGCAGCTGGCTCGGGAGATCCCGGTGAGCAGTCCCGGCACGGTCTTGCCGTCGGGCAGCTCCACGTTGTCAAGCTGCCCGCCACCGCGAACCTCCCAGTGCCCGACTCGAGCCGATGGTTCTTGCAGCCTCGCCACCGCGGCTGAGCCGGACATCCGCTCCCGCACCTGGTAGTAGCCGGGCTGCACGGCCTGAACCCGGGGGTCGGCATCAGCGGCTCGGGTGAACGCCCGGACGCTGGCGACCACCCCGCGCCGGGCCAAGGTGGCGCCGATCGCGGTGAGGCTCTGGCCGTCCTCGACCTGCACGACGGTCTGCGCGCCACCGGCTCCGACGAAGTCAGGGACCTCCCGCAACGCGTGGAGCTTGCGCACCCCGAACAGGACACCGCCGACCGCCAGCACCAGCACAGCCAGTACCGCGGTGAGCACGACACGGCGACGGCGCCGCTCCCGGGCCCGGCGCCGCTCCCGGGACTGACGCCGGCTGTCGGGCAGCCGCCGAGGACGAGAGTGCTCCCCGTGACCGATAGTGTCCCGGAACAGCCCGAAGTCGTCGGTCACCGTGCGGCCCGCCGTGCCTCGAGCCAGCCTTGCAGGATCTCCACCGCGGCGGCCTGGTCGACCACCGCCCGCTGCTTGCGGCCGCGAACGCCCCGCTCGGCGAGCACCCGGGCGGCCGAGACGGTGGTGAGGCGTTCGTCGGTCAGCCGGACCGGAACACCGTCGCCGAGCCGCTCAGCCAGGGCGTGGGCGTAGGCCGCCGCCGCCGCCGCCGCCGGCCCGTGCCGCCCAGCCAGGGTGCGCGGGAGCCCGACCACCACCTCGACCACCTCGTACTCGGCCACCAAGACCGCCAGCGCGTCGAGGTCCGTGCCGCCGGACCGGTCGCGGTTCAGGGTGACCAGGGGTGTGGCGAGTACCCCGGAGGGATCGGACAGCGCCACGCCGACCCGCACCTCGCCAAAGTCCACGCCGAGGCGGCGGCCCGGTCCGGGATCAGGAGTCACGCGCCGTCGCGACCAAGCGTCGCTAGGCCCGCGCGGAGGCTGCCCGCGCTCGGGCGCTGGCCTGCCTCGGCGCGAGATCCATGCCAGTACGCTGGACAACGGTGGCGTGCAGCTCGGCTTCCCGCTGGAGCATCCCGGCCCGCACCTCCGCGCCGAAGGAGCCCACCGCCGCAGCCAGTTCGCGAACCGCGTCACTGACGTTCTCGGCCGCACCGGCTGGAGTCACCCGGTGGATGGCACCCCGGGCCTTGCGGCTGGCCACGACCCCGGCGGCGATACCCAAACCGAACCAGAGCATTCGCTTCACCGCTTGCCCCTGTTCCGTCGCCGCCCCCGTGGCCGACGCCCGGACGCATCGTCCTTGCCGAAGCGATGCATCGCCTTGCTCAGGCCATAGGATAGCGCCGCCACCCGCACCAACGGACCACCCAGGGTAGCGGTGAACAGCGAGGTCAGCGCCGATACGTTGCCGGTCACCGCTTGGGCGTTGGCGGTGATCCCATCCAACCGTTCCAATTGGGCGTTGACCTGCGTGACGGTCGTGTTCGCACCGCGCAGCAGGGGATCGGAGTCCTCGCTGGCCTTGCGGATCGCCAACGTCGCTTGATCCAGGGTGCGACCCAGCTTGATCAGTGGCACGGACAGCAAGCCAACTAGCACGACGAACGCGCCAGCGGCAACCAGCGCGGCGATCTGACCTGCCGACACGTGCCCTCCTCACCGATCGCGGCCGACCGGTCGCGGCGGGCTGCGCCACGCCGGTGATGGGCGGTTAGGCTACCGCGTGGCGCCGAGGACTGAGCATTCGGATGCCGTTGGCGGTAGATCGCCACCTCATTGCGGTTAGCCTGTCCTAAAACGATGCGAGCGCATCCGTGAAAGGCAAGCAAGGTGAGCGTTG
Source organism: Pseudonocardiaceae bacterium (assembly GCA_050699895.1). Classification (GTDB taxonomy): domain Bacteria; phylum Actinomycetota; class Actinomycetes; order Mycobacteriales; family Pseudonocardiaceae. Next base: position 18,940 of record JBOHFY010000518.1, on the reverse strand, counting down.
CGTCCCCAGCGGGTCCATCCTGTTCCGTTCCTCCCGACTGGGCCTTGCGGCAGGCCCAGGCCGCTGCACTGGGAAAATTGTGGGTCGCGCTGTCGCGGGAGCGGATCGATGGCCTGCTCCCGTCGACCAGCGCCGGCCGCTCGATGCTCCTGCTGCCCGACGGCACCCGGCTGTCCGCTCCTCTCGCGATCACCGACGCCTTCGCCGAGCACCCGGCTGACCTGGCCGTCACCCAGCACCCAGCCACCCCGCACCCACCCACTTCGCACCCAGCGCCACCGCGGCTGATCGACCATCCCGTCCCGCTGCTCAGCGCGGTCATGGCGGCCCGGCCCCACCGCGGCGACACCGACCGGTGGCTCCAGCTGTCCGCTGAGCTCGGTGACAGCGTCGCCAATCACGCGCTGGCGCTCGTCGGCGAGTCCTGGCGGCGTGAGCGACTGGCCAGTGCCGGGCCCCCTGGGGACAACTCGCTGCGCTGGGCGGCGCGGCGAGCCACCGACCCGGGGTTCAGCCCGCTCGCCCTGTTCGAGCAGGCCGTCGTCGACGGGCATCCGCTGCACCCGTGCGCGCGGGTCCGCGGCGGGATGACCACGGCGGAGCTGTTCGCCTACGCTCCGGAGTTGGCCGACGAGGTCGCGGTCCGGATCGTCGCCATCGCCAGATCGTCATTCACTCAGTCGTCATTCACCCCGGCGTCATTCAGGCGGCGAGGGATGACCGATCTGCTGCGCCGCTGGCACCTGGAAGTCGCGGACGCCGCCGACGCGCACCTGCGCGGTATCCAGCGGGATTGCGCCGACTACGAGTTGCTGCCGATCCACCCGTGGCAGCTGTGCCGCGCGCTGCCTGACCGCTACGCCGACGCCCTGGCCGACGGGCGCGTCATTGTCATTCCGCGAGCGCGAATCCTCGCCCGGCCGCTGCTGTCGCTGCGGACACTCGCCCCCGCGACGGACCGGCGGGCCCCCCACCTCAAGACCGCGGTCGACATCCGGCTGACCACCGCGACCCGCGTCATCTCGCCGGCAACCGCCCACAACGGCCCGATGATGTCCGCGCTGCTGGCCGAGATCTGCCGGCGCGAGCACGGCTTCGGCGGGCGGTTCGTCAGCCTTGCCGAGTTGGCCAGCGGGAGCTACCGGCCGGCGCCGGGTGAACCCCTCGACGCCGCGGCCAGTCTCGCCGCGATCGCTCGGGAGTCCCCGGAGCGCCACGTCGGCGAGGGTGAGGTCGCGCTTCCGGTCGCCGCGCTGGCTGCCCGCTCGCCGCGCGGCGGCCGGCCGCTGTTCGCCGATGTGCTCGACGAGCTGGCGTCGGTTCGCCGGCCCGCACGCTCCGACACCGCCGAGCGCTTCCTCACCAGCTACTGTGACTGCGCGTTGCCCGCGCTATTCACTTTATTGTCTCGCTGGGGGGTTGCGCTGGAGCCCCATGGGCAGAATGCCGTCGTGGTGTTGCGTGACGGCCTGCCGGTAAGCCTGCTCTACCGCGACTTCGGCGGCATCCGGGTCAGCCCGGCACGCCTGGCTCGCGGCGGCCTGCACCCACCGGCGTTGATCGGCGCGCCGCCGACCGAGGACGAGGACGAGCTCCGTGCCGCCTTGTTCTTCCCCTTGGTCGGCACCAACCTCAGCCAGGTGGTCGCCGCGCTCGCCAGGGTGGGCCAGACTGATCCCCCGCGATTGTGGCGGCTGGTTGCCCGGTGCTGCCGATCGGCCTACGCGACGCTCACCGCGGACCCCGCCATCGCGGTCCAGGCCCGCCGGGACGAGGCCGCTCTGTTCGGCCCCACGCTCCCGGCCAAGTCCATGCTGCGAGTCCACATGTCCGCCAACCCGCATGCCCCACAGTGGGTGGCAGTGCCCAATCCGCTGGTGACAGCCGGATGAGCCGCCAAGACATCACCCCAGACCGAGCGCAACTCCGCACAACCGAAGAACTACAGATGTATGAGACGCTGGCCATGGCCGCACCGCGGTACGCCACAGCGTTTCTCGAGCACCTGCCCAGGGCGCGGAGCGTGGTCCTGCACCAGCTGCTCGCGGCCCTGTGGCGGGAGGACGTCGGCGCGATCCGGACGACCAGCCGTCACCTCGACGCCCACCCAGGCGGCTGGCGGGTCCACGAGCTCGACGGCACGACGACGCTGGCTTTCCCGATCCGCACCGAGCACGCCTTCAACCACATCAAGCCGGGCGACCCGGTGCTGTGTCTGCGTGCCGGCGAGGCGACCGTGATCACCTCGCCGCACGATCTCGTCGAGCTCCTGGCTGAACACAAGCCGGCGCCGGGCTGGTGGTCGTTCGCCACCGAGCTCGCGGACGCCGTGGCCAACCTCACGCTGGCCTACGCCCGATCCGAGGAGCAGCGGCTGGCCCTGCGCCAGGTCGCGATCCAGCGGCACGCGCCGGACACGATAGGTCTCGCGCGGATGGTCCGCGCCGACGAGGCGCCCGAGGACGTGGTGGTGTTCTTCGAGCGGCTCAACACCGAGGGGCACAACCTACACCCGTGCGGACGCGGCCGGCTGGGAATGCAACCAGCCGCCCTGCTGCGCCACGACCTGGAGTCCGAGACGTCCACCGATCTGATCATGGTGGGCGTCCGGCGAGAGCGCGTCGAGTCCGCACCCGACGAGCGCGGCCGCGATATCGGGCAGCTGCTGTGCGCCGAGTACCCGAGACTCGACACCGCCATCCGGGCGCACCTGCGCGTCGATCAGCTCGACCCCACCGGCTATGTGTTCCTGCCCGTGCACGCCTGGCAGCTCGACCAGGTCGTCGGCCCGCTGCTCGCCGAGGAGATCGCCGAGGGCACGGTGGTGCCCGTGCCCTCGGCCCGGCTGGCTGGCGTACCGACGTCCAGCGTGCGGACGTTGCTCACTGAGCGCTCACCCTCGGGCCGGCGCCTGCTCGTCAAGACCGCCCTCGACACATTGATCGGCTCGACCCGGCGGTCCATCTCGGCGCACACGACAAACAACGGGCCGGTGTACAGCCGGCTGCTCCGGCAGGTCATCGACCGTGAGCCCGGGCTAGTCGACCAGATCGTCCTGCTCGAGGAGCTGGCCGGCGCCAGCTACCTGCCACTGGCCCACGATCTGGACCCGGAAAGCCGCTCCCGCGCGCTGTCCGCCCTCGTCCGGCGCGACATCAGCGACTACCTTCGCCCCGACGAGCTGCCCGTGCCCGGTTGCGCGCTGCCCGCCCACGCGCCGGTGACGGAGTCCAGCCTGCTGGTCGAGCTCGTCACCCGCTACGGCGCGACGCGCGGCGAGACAGACCTCGGCACGGCCGGGTTGCGCTTCGCCGAGGAGTACGCCACGCTGCTGCTGCCGGTGACCGTGATCCTCATGACCAAGTACGGCATCGCGGTGGAGGCCCACCTGCAGAACTGCATCGTCACCTTCGTCGACGCCGTGCCTACCCGGTTGGTGTTGCGGGACTGGGGCGGGATGCGGATCTACCCGCCACGGCTGCGCCGGCAGGGACTGCACCTAGCCCCCCGGCCGGGGGCGGTCACGGTTACCGACGACATCCACGTGATGCGGGCCAAGATGCTGTACACCGTGCTGTCGAACCACCTCAGCGAGGTGCTCGCCCACCTGGTCACGCGGTGCGGCGTCGACCCGCACGCGGCGTGGCGGCGCGTGCGGGCGATTCTGGAGGGACTCCTCGCCGGCTTGGATGTCGACCCGGCACTGCGCGAGGACGTCGCCACCGATCGCGCCGTCCTGCTCGCGCCCACGGTGCCCATCAAGGCGTTCGCCCGGATGCGACTGGACCCAACCGGTGGTGACCAATACGTCCAGGTGCGCAACCCGCTGCACGACGACGCGTGGGCACCGTGTCTCACGCTGGGCACGCGGCGCCGTTGACCGTCCGCGCGCCGCGAGGGCCCGCCTGGGAACGGGTGAGCCAGGCGCTACGCGGGCAGGTATCCGGCGAGCAGCCGGTGTGCGCGTACGTCTATGACCTGGGCACGCTGGTCGAGCGGGTCGAGGCGGTCCGCGTCGCGCTGCCGCGGCGGTGTGAGCTCTACTACGCGGTCAAGGCCAATAGCCATCCCGCGGTGCTGAGCACGCTGGCGAGGTATGTCGAGGGGTTCGAGGTGGCCTCGCTGGGCGAGGTGGACAAGGCGCGCGCCGCGGGCGCGCCGGGGCTCGCGTTCAGCGGCCCGGCCAAGACTGACGCGCAGCTCGCCGGCGCGCTGCGCGTCGGCCTGGGCCTGCTCAACGTGGAGAGCATGCACGAGCTGCGCCGGGTGGGGCTGATCGGAGCGCGGCTGGGTGTCCGCGTGCCGGTCGCGCTGCGGGTGAACCGGCGCGCTGGCGGCCTGGCAGGCACGGTGCGCATGGCCGGAACCGCTACCCAGTTCGGGATCGATGAGACCCTGCTGGCGCAGGCGGTTGAGCTGGCCCACGGACTTGCGGCGGTCGAGCTGCGCGGTTTTCACCTCCACGCGGCCTCGAACAACCTCGACGCGGTCGCGCACGCGCGCTTCGTGGCCGACAGCGTGGCATGGTGCGCCCGGCAGGCGGCCCGACACCGCATCGACCTGGACGTCATCGACGTCGGCGGCGGCATCGGAGTGGCCTACACCGGCGGTGACGGCTTCGACCTGCCCAGGTTCGCCGCCGGGCTCGGCGCCGCGATGGACCAGCTACCCCCCGGTGCGCGGTTGATCTTCGAGCTGGGCCGGTTCCTGGTGGCTGAGGCTGGGTGGTACGCCGCCGAGGTCATCGACCTCAAGTGCACCCACGGCCGCTATTTCGCGGTGCTCCGCGGCGGGACCCACCACTTCCGGCTGCCGGCCGCCTGGGGATACAGCCACCCGTTCGCGGTACTGCCCATCGAGGCGTGGCACTACCCGTTCGCCCGGCCGGAGGTATACGCGGTGTGTGTCGACATCGCCGGTGAGCTGTGCACCCCCCGGGACGTGCTCGCCCGGCAGGTCTGGGTCGAGCGGCTCCGCGTCGGTGACATCGTGGTATTCCCGCTGGCCGGAGCGTACGGCTGGGAGATCTCCCACCACGACTTCCTCAGCCATCCCCACCCCGCCCAGCTCGTCCTCAGCCCACCGGCGATCAGCGGCCACGGATGATCTGACGCAGCCGGGGCAGCCGCTGGGCGAGCGCCCGTTCCGCGCCGTGGCCGCTAGGCTGGTAGTAGTCTCGCCCGACTAAGGCGTCCGGGGGATACTGCTGGGCCAGCACACCCTCGGGCACGTCATGCGGGTAGCGGTAGCCCAGCGCGTGACCGAGCTGGGCGGAGCCCGCGTAGTGCCCGTCGCGGAGGTGGGCTGGGACCGCCCCGGTGGCACCGGCCCGGACATCGGCCAGCGCCGCGTCGACCGCGGTGATCACCGCGTTGGACTTCGGCGCGGTGGCCAGGTGCACGACGGCCTGAGCCAGTGCCAACCGGCCCTCAGGCATCCCGATGAGCTGCACGGCATGGGCGGCGGCCACCGCGGTCTGCAGCGCCGTCGGGTCAGCCATCCCGATGTCCTCGCTGGCGTGCACGACCAGCCGCCGGGCGATGAACCGGGGGTCCTCACCCGCCTCCAGCATGCGCGCCAGGTAGTGCAGCGCCGCGTCCACGTCGGACCCCCGGATGGCCTTGATGAACGCACTGATCACGTCGTAGTGCTGGTCCCCCGCCCGGTCGTAGCGCACCGCGGCCCGGTCCACCACGGACTCGACGCGGGCCAGGTCCACCTCGCGGGCACCCACCGAGACCACCGCCTCAGCGGCGGTCTCCAGCGCGGTCAGCGCCCGCCGGGCGTCCCCGGCGGCCAGGCGCACCAGATGCTCCTCGGCCGCCGGCGCCAGCGTGATCGACCCGCCCAGCCCACGCGGGTCGGCCAGGGCCCGCCGGATCACGGTCCGCACGTCGTCATCGGACAGCGGGTGCAGCTGCAGCACCAGCGAGCGCGACAGCAACGGCGACACCACCGAGAAGAACGGGTTCTCCGTGGTCGCGGCGACCAGCAACACGACCCGGTCCTCGACGGCGCCGAGCAGCGCGTCCTGCTGGGTGCGGGAGAAGCGGTGCACCTCGTCGATGAACAGCACCGTGGCGTCCCCGCCCTCGCGGCCCAGCCGGCGGCGCGCGGCGTCGATCACCGCGCGGACTTCCTTGACCCCGGCTGACAGCGCCGACAGCGCCTCGAAGCGCCGCCCGGTCGCCCGCGCGACCAGCCGGGCCAGCGTGGTCTTCCCGGTCCCCGGCGGCCCGTACAGGATCACCGACGCCGCGCAGCCGCCCTCGACCAACCTGCGCAGGGGGCTGCCGGGCGCCAGCAAGTGGTCTTGCCCGAGGACCTCCTCCAGCGTGGCTGGCCTCATCCGTACCGCCAGCGGCGCCGAGGCGGACAGCCGCTGCTCGGCAAGGTGCTCGGCCCGCGCGGCGAACAACCCCTCATCGAACAGCGCCCCGTCGTTATCTGCTACCACACCGTTATCGACCACACCGTGACGGTACCGTCGCCGGCTAACCGAGCAGGTCCCGCAGCACCAGCCAGGCTCGCGACGCGAGCGCGAACGGGACGAACAGAGGTTTCCACGGCCACTCAACGATGATCACCCGGTGGGACTCACCGCCGGTGAGCACCTGATGACATGTCGGCGACGGCTTCGCGAACGATCTGTGTCAGAGCCGAGCTTCGCGGATCACGATTGTGTTCGGTAGCACCCCGCGTCGGGCGCGTCATCGCTGGTAGGTGCGCTGCGCTAGTGGACCAGGACTACATCGGCGTCCCCGCCGACTGGATTCACTGGGATCCGCACACCGTCGGGCTCCAGCTTGTCGCTATCCAGTCGTGGGGCTGGACTACGTTTTCCGTTGACGTTGCGGATGCCTACTTGGCTACCATCGGGGAGTACGATCCAGCCGATGCGGTTAGCGACGCCGTCCACGGTGCCGCGACCTTCGTATAGCCCGGCCGGCTTTCCGGCGATTTTCACCGAATACGGCAATTGCACAGAATCGATGGTCAGGGTGCCGAAAATAGCATCGACGCTGCGAGCGCCAATCACCGATGCGCCGTTATTACCACGTAGATCAACCTGGTTACCCGTCGCGGTACCTTCCATCCAGGCTTCGATCTTCTTACCGTCACAGAGGTAGCCGGCGGCACGGTCGCCCTTGGTGGCGATCGCGAGCGTCACCTTGTTGTCGCTGGAGCGACCAGTGAATACCCCTTCGAGGACGCTAGGCCGGGGCAGCGATGCGTCCGTGGTTGTCGAAGGCGACGGAGGGCGCGGCGGTGGCGCGGCGGTGGCTCCGCCACTCAGGCCGATGAAGAGACCAACCATCGTGATGAGCAGGACAAGGCCGGCGAAGACGGTCGCCATGGCCGGTAGGAGGAACGCCACGCGACGCCACTGCGGGACCTGGTTGCTGGGGTCATCCGCGCGGGCTCCCACAGCGTCGTTGAAATACGCGTTGGCATCAGCGGCTGAAGCATCTCCAATGAAGGGTACCTTGGCAACAAGTTGTCGATATGCGGCGGCAGCGTCTTTAACCGACAACTCACCGAACTCCACGAGCGTGCACAGCCCTTCCAGGTCCGCATTGCAGGACTCCGCCACGCCGATACGCGCAGTCAGGTCATTAGATTTGTTCAGGTTAGTGGAAATGGCGGCCGCGAGGGACACGACTACCGCGGTGAAACACAGCAGTCTCCACACACTCGAAGACTCCGCCCAGCCCAGGCCGTTTTGTACAGCTCGCGCAAATGTCACGCCGCCCACGGCGGGACCGGCCGTCAAGGCTGCCGCTATGGCGCTACTGACGATACTGATATTAGCCAGCCGATTACTAACAGGTTGTTTTTCGCGCACGTACGTGTTGATGCTCGCCCGCCGCGCTTGGATCCGCCTCAGCAACTCCCGCCGTGCTTCAAGATTATCTTCCACTACTGTCTCTCCCTCGGGTAGCGCCTCTCGCTTCGTCCAAGAACGTGTGCGTCGAAGTCAGAGCCGCGAAAGTTAAGGGCGAGCGTCAGCACCATGAGAGATCGATGGGTCCTAGAGTAGGTAACCCACAGTTGCATCATGCACCACAACTCTACACTTTAGAGAGTATTTGGCCGTAAGTCCTACCCATTTGGGGTAACCTGCGCACGCGCTGAGTCGCAGATCGTGTTGTCGCTGGTAGTGGTAGTGATCGGTGCTGCCCGTGAACTAGACGTTACCGACGTTCCTCGTCACACTGGTTCTCCTCGCTGCAGTGCAGCCATAAGGATGAGCCCAGTCTTGTCACCTGGACGGGCGGCGTAGGGTCGTGCGGGGGCCCCGACCCGGTTCGGCCGATGAGCGCCACCGATCTGATTCGGCTGGCCATCGGCCAGCGTGAACGCGATGGGCCTACCGCGCACGCCGGCCCCTGGGCCCACTCACGCGCGCTGACTTCCGCTCCGGGGGAGGCCACCCGACGGGCTTGCCGGATAGCGCGATGAGGGCGGCTCGATCGTCGTTGGCCACCGTGCGGTTGCGCCACATCCGGCCGCACTCCACGCATCGGTGCACCACGGTGTACTCGCTACCTTCGTACAACACGCCCACCGGTTCCATCAGCCCGCCACAGTCGGCGAGCCGGTCTCCGGGCAGCACGTCGACGTGCCGCGACCACAGGCAGCGTGGGCAATGGTTGGTGTATCCGGTGCCGCGAACAGCGCAGCCGCAGTGCGCGCACACGAAGTTCTCCGGCCGGCGGGTGAACCGGCGGGACTCATCGGACATGCCCAGCCACCTCACCGAACCGATGGTCGTGATCTTCTAGCTCTTCGCGGGAGGCGTCGCGTCCACTCCGGCCTCGGCGCGCTGCGCGCGGGTGATCGGGGCGGGAGCGCCGGTGAGCGGATCGAGGCCGCCACCGGACTTAGGGAACGCGATGACCTCACGCAGCGAGTCGGCACCGGCGAGCAGCATGCAGACCCGGTCCCAGCCGAAGGCGATCCCCCCGTGCGGCGGCGGACCGTAGCGCAGCGCCTCCAGCAGGAACCCGAATTTCTCCCGAGCCTCGTCCTCGGAGATCCCGAGCACCCCGAACACCCGCTGCTGCATCTCGGGCTGGTGGATCCGGATCGAGCCCCCGCCGATCTCGTTGCCGTTGCAGACCAGGTCGTAGGCATAGCCCAACGCCGAGCCCGGGTCCTGCTCGAACCGGTCAGCCCACTGCGGCGTGGGCGCGGTGAACGGGTGATGCACCGCGGTCCAGCCACCGGACCCGATCGCGACGTCCCCGCTGCGCTCGGCCGGCTCGAACAGGGGCGCATCGACCACCCAGACGAACGACCAGGCCGACTCGTCGATCAACTCACAGCGTCGGCCGATCTCCACCCGGGCCGCGCCCAGCAGCGCACGCGCGTCACGAGGATCACCGGCGGCGAAGAACACGCAGTCACCGGGGCCGGCGCCGACCGCTTTGGCCAGGCCGTCTCGCTCGTGCTCGGCGAGGTTGCGGGCCACCGGGCCGGACAGCTCGCCATCCGCGCTGATCAGCACGTAAGCTAGGCCCTTGGCGCCGCGCTGCTTAGCCCATTCCTGCCAGGCGTCCAGCGCCCGGCGCGGCTGGTCAGCTCCGCCGGGCATCACGACCGCTCCCACGTAGGGCGCCTGGAACACCCGGAACGGCGTGTCGAGGAAGTAGCTGGTGAGCTCGGTGAGCTCAAGCGCGAAGCGCAGGTCTGGCTTGTCGGTGCCGTAGCGGGCCATCGCGTCGAGGTAGCGCAGCCGCGGGATCGGCCGCTCGATGTGGTGCTCGGCCAGCTCCGACCACAGCGCGGCCACCACCCGCTCGCTCAGCTCGATCACGTCGTCCTGCTCGACGAAGCTCATCTCGATGTCGAGCTGGGTGAACTCGGGCTGCCGGTCGGCGCGGAAGTCCTCGTCCCTATAGCAGCGGGCGATCTGGTAGTAGCGCTCGATGCCGCCGACCATCAGCAGCTGCTTGAACAGCTGCGGGGACTGCGGCAACGCGTACCAGCAGCCGGGCCGCAGCCGGGCGGGCACCAGGAAGTCCCGCGCGCCCTCCGGGGTGGACCGGGTCAGGGTCGGGGTCTCCACCTCGATGAAGCCCTGCGTGTCCAGCACGTCGCGGGTGATCCGGTTGACATCGCTGCGCAGCCGCAGCGCGGCCGCTGGGCCGGGGCGGCGCAGGTCGAGGTAGCGGTAGCGCAGCCGCACCTCCTCACCGGCCTCCAGGTGCTCGTCGAGCGGGAACGGCAGCGGGGCGCACTCACTGAGCACCGTCAGCTCCTCGGCGAGGACCTCAACGTCGCCGGTGTACAGATCGGGGTTCTCACTGCCCGCCGGGCGCAATACCACAGTGCCGGTGACCTGGATACAGAACTCGACGCGCAACCGGTGCGCCCGCAGCGCCATCTCGCCCTCGCGGAACACCACCTGCGCCACCCCGAGCTCGTCGCGCAGGTCGATGAAGATCACGCCTCCGTGGTCTCGGCGGCGGTCGACCCACCCGGCGAGGGTGACTGTCTGCCCCAGGTGCCCGGAGGACTCCAGCGTGCCGGCATGGTCGGTGCGGATCACGGAAGCGGGCTCCTCGATCTGAACGATGGACTAGCGACACCGCAAAGGCTAGCCGCGCCCCCTGACAGTCCCGAGGTCAGCCGCAGTCAAAGCCGTCACGATGGACGTCCCCCACGAACACCCGCCACGCGGACGGGGGGAACACCAGCGCAGGACCGGACCGGTCTTTGGAGTCCCGCACACCGACACGACCCGGCACGACCGCCACCTCGACGCAGTCGTACCCGCCCCCGTTGCTGCGGCTGCTCTTCCGCCACACAGCGCCGAAGAACTCGGGGATACCCATCTCGCTCGCTCCTCGTCTACCCGCCCTTCGCCAACTCGCGGATCAGCTCCACGGACTCGCTCGGGCCCATGGCCTGCTGGGTCAGGCCGGCAAAGACCAGGATAAACCACTCGACGTCATCGGAGTCCTCTACGTACACGGCACCTCCCAGGTAGTCAACACATGCAACGTCGTGGTCCTCCGGGTCGGGAAAGCTGAGCAAACGAAACGGGCAGTCCTGCGCCGGGTAGGCCCCCGCCGCGAAGGGCATGACCTGAACCGAGACGTGCGGCAGTTCGGTCACGTCCAGCAGGTGCCGCAGCTGCTGGCGCATCACCTCCGGACCGCCGACCTGCTGGCGCAGCGCCGCCTCGGTGACCACGCAGTCCAGCCGCAGCGGGGCTCCCTCATGCAACAGGGCCTGCCGGGCCATTCGCAGCCGAACCCGCTCCTCGACCACCCGGTCGCTGACCCGAGGTAGCCAGGCGCAGGCCAGCGCGGTTGCGTACGCCTCGGTCTGTAGCAAACCGGGCAGCACCATGTCCTGGTAACTGCGCACCCGACACGCCTCGGACTCCAAGCCGACAGACTCCTCGAAGTCCTCGGGGATCGCTTCGCCCACCTTGTAAGGCGTCCACCAGCCCTTTTGGCGGGACTGCAGGGCGAGGGCCACGTAGCGGTCCCGCTCCTGCTCGCCGATGCCGTAGACGGTGGCCAGCGCGATCACCTCGGCCGGGCCGATCGCCTGCTCGGCGCGCTCCATCCGGCTGAGCTTCGAGGTCGCCCAGCTCAGCGGCGTGCAGATGTCCTCCAACCGCAGCCCGGCCTCGGTGCGCCAGCGGCGCAGGCCCCGTGCCACCTTGCGCCAGCGCACCGTGGGGCTGATGCGTTCACTCACCTGAGTCACTCTCCGTCCAGTTCAGCCGGCACCCACCGTCACCGGCGCACAGCAGCATATTGCAAATTAGGTCGAGATCGAAACAGCGAACGCATTCCATCGCAGAATCAACATGTAAGATTTGCTCCATCGCAAGTTGCGTGTCATGCTGAGTGCGTCACCATCGAGCACGACCGGGGGGAGCAACCTCATGACCATGCCCATGCAGCGGGGGCGCCGCGCCCAGCGGATCATCTGCCACGACGCGCACTGCCGCATACAGTCCATCGGCCTGTGGGCGGTGCCCTCGCGCGGCGTCATCGTCCTGGTGGCGCCGGTCGCGGACTCGGCGCGGTTCTACCGGGAACAGGCCATCAGCCTGCGCGCCGCCCTCGATGCGGCGATCGCCGAGCTGCCCTCCCCCGGAATGTGAGCGACCGGTGTTCCCCGAGGGAGGCGACGTCCGGTTCTACCGGGTGCTCACGGCGTACATTCCGGAGGTGGGACGGTGCACCACCCAGGTCGAGCTCGTCGAGGACCAGCTGGTCCTGCGGCCGGACACGACGACCTGGTTCGTGGTCCCGCTCGACCACGCCGACGCCAGCTGCCTGATCGACGCCCTCACCGGCGACACCCCAGGGATCGTTCGCGTGCGGCATGCGCAGAACGGCGCGACCACAGTGGCCGTGGCGCTGCACGGCCCGTCCGCGTCCCTGCGGGTGGAGAACGCGGCGAAGGGGGTGCTGCACGTCGTGTTCGACGAGACCCAGCTACCCGAACTGATCATGCACCTGGAAGACGGCGCCAGCTGGCTCCCCCACTGACACCCGCACTCCACCCGTGAAGCAGACATCACCTGAGGTAGACATCGATAAACCTCTGAAGTACTTTTGAAGTATGACTTCTCTTGAGGTGCCCTTCTCGGAGCTTCTGCAGCGACCCAAGGACACTGTCGCCAAGCTTGAAGGGTCACGGAGTCACTCGCTGCGTCTGCGGCGACGCGACGCCGAGGATCTTACCTTGACCACCGCCGCCCGGGCGGAGCAAGACAGCGCCATGGTCTCCGCCGCCGTGAAGATGTTCGTGGCCTTGATGCGGCACGACGAGGCTGCCCGGTCCCTAGTGATCAAAGTCGTGCCGGAGGCTTTCCCGTGGGTGCGCTTCTTGCCGACCGAGGATGTGCGGGCGTTCGTCGTCGAGCTCGTGGACACGCTCCGGGCAGCGGACGCTCTGGAGAACGTAGCTCCAGTCCTCCAACTGATTACCGAGTGGCGGCACACCGCCGAGGTGCACGCCGACCCCGAACTCGCCGCTCGAGTCCGACAAGGTGACCGTCCTGGCGAGAATGCACCGCGACCACTACCGTAGCTCGATCTCTACCTCAGCGAGCGCTTCGAGCTGGGCGTGCAACTCGGCATAGAGCTCACGATGATCGTTGTCGCGCTCGAAGACAACGGCGAGTGCGTAGCGTTGGCTGTCCCCGGTCACGGCCCATCTGTTGGTGTTGCGGACCGCAAGAATAAGGTCGTTACCTCGCTCACGCTTGAGCCGCTGCGCGAACACTGTGGTGCCGTACTGGTGCGCGCCCTGGGCTCGGTGCGTGTCGCTGGGTTGCAGGTCCATCTCGTAGCGGCGCAGAGCTGGCGGCGTCGTGTCCTGGTTCGAGTCTTCGTCGTTCTGTGTCGGCGGTGGTACTTCAAGCTGACGTGCGTAGGCGTCCCGAACCTCGTCCAGGGATACACCACGGTAGGCACGCACCATCATTCTGCTCGCCAGGTAGTCCAGCCGGGTAGGACGGGTTTTCGGGTCAAAGACCAACGACACGGTCACGATGCGTCTCTCGCCACTGTCGAAAAAGGTCGACGGTATCGGGGTCGTGTACAGGTGCACGTCATCAATGACGAGCAGACCCTCAGCGAGCAGCACTGCCCGGTGGTCGTCAGACGCCTCGGCCCGCTCGGCGGACACCCGCCCGTACCCGGTCAGGCGCCGTTGCTCCAAGGCATCCTTGGCCGGGCTCTTGCCCTGCACCACGGCGGTGAGGGGCTCGACAGAGGCGAGCACGAGCGCCCTCACCGCATTCGCGGACAGCGCGGGATAACGACCAAGCACCCGGAGGGCGGCGTGGCTGACCAACGGAGCGGCGAAGCTCGTGCCCACATCTTGTGCCAACAGGCGTTCCGGTTGCTTGCCACCGGCACCTACCACGCACAACGTCGGGTCATTCGAGACGATCGCCCCGCGCAGCTCGTCCAGCGCGAGGCTGCCACCCGGGGCGGACACTTCGGGTTTGACCATTCCCATAGCCCCGGGGCCGCGCCTGGTGAACGGGCTGGGGTCACCGGGGCGTCCGAACGGACGCAGATCGACCCGATCGCGGGCCGGCCGCACCCCGTGTGTGTCATCTGGACACAGCGCGCCAACAGTCAGCGCCAACGCCGCGGTTGACGGATCGAGCAGACCAGCCTCGGTGTCATCCAGGAGCTGGAGAGGGTAGTCGGTCAGCACGGCTGGATCTGGGTGGTAGTTCGCCCAAGAGTAGTTTCCGGCGCTGATGACGACCACGAGATCGAGCTCACGGGCGAGCTCGTCGATAGCGGCGGCGAGCGGCGTCGGCCGTGGTGGCCGGTAGGGACGGCGAGGGTCGCCGAGTGAGAGGTTGATGACACGTGCACCGGCTTGTGCAGCAGAGGAGATCGCATCCAGGAGTTGTTCCTCCCAGAGCCGCTCGTCGGGGAACTCATTGTTCGCGTCGAGGACACGCAGGCTCAACAGCCGCCCTGCCGGTCGAATCGGCGCCCTCTCGGCCAGAGCCGACTCTAGCGATCCGTAAAGGGCGAGACTTGCCACCAGAGTCCCGTGGCCATGCTGGTCGCCGCCGTCGGCTAGGCCAAGACCGATTGTTTCTACACCGATCACCGCCGGAGCAAGCAATGGGTGTGCCGAGACGACCCCAGAGTCGATCACGGCCAGGATCGGGGCAGCCGACGCAGGATCGAGCACGAGCGGCAGGCTCTCGGGGGTGGCGGAGCGAAACTGAGGATAGCGGAGCAGCGGGCGAGGCAGCACGTCGATTCGCCGGATCCGGTCGACCTGCGCCAGTTCGCGCACCCGACCGGCGGCAACGACTATCCGTAGTAGCGACAACCCGACGGCATCACGAAGGCTGGCATCCACCACCTCACCACCCGCAACTTTGACGGCCTCCTGGACCTCCTCGTGCCGTCGGCGGGCTTGAAGCCGGTCCTCCGGGCACCAGCACTGCACGTCAAGCCGCACTGGCGTCACACCATCGACGTGGGCAAGGACGGAAACCAGATCTGGTGTCAATACGTCATCGACGGTGAGCTGGCGGATGTGCTCAATGACATCGAAGAGCTCTTCGAACTGCGCTGGCCGCTCCGTCCCGGGTTTCTTGCCGGGTCGTGGCCCCTTCGAGTACTCCGTGCGCCGCCGATGGAACTCCGTGAGCTCGGGGTCGCTGGCGAAGGTGACCAACATCTTCTCCCCGGCGATCTCCAGAACACTCAGCCCAGCGCGTTCGGCATGTTTTGGATCAAGCCGATCGTTGAGCTCCAGCACGAGGACCAATTCCGGGTCGACGCCGAGCACTGAACATCGGGTCTTGTGGTCAGCGACGACTCTGAGGGTCTGCTCGTTCACCGCCTTGGCGTGACCGCCACGATCGGGATACTTCGGTGTGCGGCTGAAGCCGCGCGGATTCTTTTGCCGTTGCCCGGGGGAGATGGCCTCCGCGAGCCGCAAGTGGGCGTGCTGGGCACGCGGTAGCGGCAGCAGTGGCTGAGCGTCCCCAGGCATGAGCACAGGGTAGACCGCTCACCCCACGGCCGGAGACCATTGATCGATCAGTGCTCCACACCTTCGGGCTGGCGTCCGCTGTTGGTGTGCTCGATCTTGCCCATCGCGTCTCGACGAGCCTTCAGCCGAGCAGCTGCGCCAGCCATGAGCTCGTCGGTGAGCCGCTCAGCGCCGGTGAGCACCCCCCGGCGCAATGCGTCCGTGCAGACCAACTCCACCTCGGCAGGCGAGGCGTCCCCAAGCCGACGTGCCCATTTCTGGACCGATATTCGGTGCGGCATCGCAAGGAGTTTGAGCTCGATCAACTGTGCTCGTTGTGCGGCATTCAGTGCTACGAAAGGCACCACGTGGTCGAACCGCCGCCAGGTTGCGCTGTCCAGCAGGTCAGGGTGGTTCGACGTGGCGATTACCAGTGACTCGCCGCAGATGTCTTCCAAGAGCTGCAGCACGGTCGCGACGACCCGGCGGATCTCTCCGTGGTCGCTCTGATTACCTCGCTCTTGGGCGAGGGTGTCGAATTCGTCAAGCAGCAGCACACACGGTGTCTGCTCAGCGAACCGGACGACGGCCTCGACATTGCGAGCTGTTTCGCCGAGGAACGACGACGTCAATGCAGCGAGCGAGGCGGTGGCAACGGGCAGGCTCAGCTCGGCGGCGACCGCGTGCGCACTGACGCTCTTGCCCGTGCCGGATGGACCGACGAGCAGTAGCCGTTGCCGTGGTCGCAGTCCATGACTGGTCAGGACGGTACGGCTGAGGTTCTCTTCGACCACCTCGGTGAGCGCGTCGACCGTGCTCGCAGCCAAGACAAGATCATCGAAACGTCTCTCGGGTTTGGACAATCGCAGCAGTGGCCGGTCGTCCCTGCCCTTGGGGAGCGGCCGCAAGGTCAGGGGTGTCGCGGCCCCAGGCCGGAGATCGTTCGTCAGGGCTTGTTCGAGCTCGTTGGCGAGCAAGCGGTGGTTCTTCCGCCGCTCGTCGGCGACGATCTGCGCCGCGACCGCTCGGAATGTGGCGTCGTCACCTCGCGCGTAGCCGGCGAACAACCGCGTCAGCAGGTCACTACGAGCCATCAGCACCCCCTACGCCGGTGTCGGCGGTTCTGCCGGTGCCGCAGTAAACACTACGGCGACTGGCCCACAGCGGGGAGGCACAATACTGGGCCGGTCCAGATCTCTATTGTGCGACCAACCGTGGTCAGCGGTCCATCCCCAAAAAGCAAGCGGTCGCCCGAGGCCACTGTCAAGATCGAGGTACTCGTGCGTCCGCCGGGCCTAGCAGTACCTGCAAGGATGACCGCGGCCCGACCCACTATGTCGAACTGATGTTCGATCCGCTAGGAATGTGCGGCGATACCCACCGGAGAGGGACGCTCAGCCGATGAGTGCACTGGACGACCGGGTCGGACGGCACCGTTACCGTGGCACCGTCCCGCCGGCCGGCGCCGGCCCCCAGAAGGGGCATGGCTACGGGCACGGGCATGGACCCGCACCGCCGTCCTGCCGCCGGGTAAAGCTGCTGCTGGTCGCGGTCCTGGTACCGGTCGCGCTGGCCACCCTGGTCGGGCTCTGCTTGACCTGGCCGGGGAACCCGCCCCGCAGCGGTGTCGACGTCGGATTCGGGCAGCGACCGGTCCAGGGCGAGGTGCTCGCCGCGGCCTCCGCCCCGTGTACCAGCGGTAGCGCGGGCGTGGGCGGGGCCGAACAGGCCAAGAAGTGCGTCTCGCTGGGTGTGCGGCTCACCGACGGCGACTCACCTGGTGTGATGATCCAGCAGGTGCTGCCCGACGAGCCGAGTACGCCGCGGTTCACCGTCGGTGACCACGTCGTGCTGGCGTACACCGGGGGGAATCCTTCCGACGCGGGCTCCTACCAGATCCAGGATTTCCAGCGCGGCGCCTCGATGCTGTGGCTGGCCGCGCTGTTCGCCGCTGCGGTGCTGTTGCTCGGCCGGTGGCGAGGCCTGGCGTCGCTGGTCGCGCTGGGCTTCAGCTTCCTGGTACTGGTGGTGTACCTGTTCCCGGCGATCCTGACCGGCGAAAACCCGGTGACCGTCGGCGTGCTGGCCTCCAGCGTGATCATGCTTGGCGTGCTGTACCTAACCCACGGTGTCTCCGCGCAGACTTCCAGCGCGGTGCTGGGCACCGTAGTGAGCCTCGCGCTGATCGGCGCGCTGGGTACCGCTTTCTCCGCCGCGACCCAGCTGACCGGGCTGGACGACGACACCGCCAAGCTCATCGGAGTCCTCGGCCACGGGATCGATGCCCGGGGGCTGCTGCTCGCCGGGATGGTGATCGGGGCGCTGGGCGTGCTCGACGATGTCACCGTCACCCAGACCAGCGCGGTGTGGGAGCTGCGCCGAGCGAATCCCGAGCTCGGGGCGCGGGCGCTCTACACCGCCGCACTGCGGATCGGCCGGGACCACATCTCCTCGGCGGTGAACACCTTGGTGCTGGCCTACACCGGCGCCGCGTTGCCCGTACTGCTGATCTTCTCGCAATCCGGTCAGAGTTTCGGCACTCTGGTCACCGCGCAAGACGTCGCCCAGGAGGTGGTGCGCACCGTGGTCGGCAGCATCGGGCTGGTCGCCGCCGTCCCGATCACCACGGCAATCGCCGCAGTCGTTGCCCGCCAGGATGACATCGCCCCCGCGTGATCAGCTGAGACGGTTCACAGTCCTCGGGGTCGGCCGGGTGCGGCGAGCCCGTGCAGGAACGGGTTGCTGGCTCGTTCCCGCCCGATGGTGGTCCGCGGGCCGTGGCCAGGCAGCACGGCGGTCTCGTCGTCCAACACGAGAATCTTGTTCCGGAGCGAGGCGAGCATCTGCTCGTGGTCACCGCCAGGTAGGTCAGTCCGCCCGATCGAGCCGGCGAACAGCGTGTCACCGGAGATCAGCAGACCCTGCCCATCATCGGGCCCATTGCCGGTCACTGAATTGCCGGTCACTGAACGGAATGTCACCGAGCCGCGGGTGTGGCCCGGGGTGTGGTCGACGATCAGGCTCAGCCCGGCTAGCTCCAACAACGTCCCGTCGGCCAGCTCGCGCACCTCACGGGGCTCACGCAGCACAACCCGGCCGCCAAAGAACTCTCGCGCTTCGGCGGACAGCGCGCGCAACGGGTCGGACAGCAGCACCCGGTCCTCCGGGTGGATCCAGGCCGGAATGTCATGGCCGTCGCAGACCGGGGCCACCGCGAAGATGTGATCGAAATGCCCATGAGTGAGCAGCACCGCTACCGGATCGAGCCGGTGCTGGCGCAGCAGCTCGTCAAATGGCTGCTCGGAGCCCTCCCCCGGGTCGACCACAACGCAGGGACCACCAGCCTCGGGCGCGAGCACGAAACAGTTCGCCTGCAAAGATCCGGTGGGGAAACCTGCGACGAACACCGCTCCAGCCTAGGGCGCGCACGCCAGGGAGGCTGACG
>JBOHFY010000517.1:0-11897 GCA_050699895.1 Pseudonocardiaceae bacterium | reverse complement strand
GGCCTGCTCGGCATGGCGACCGGCCTGCGCACCGAGCCGGACCGGGTCGCCGAGCTGGCGGTCGCCCTGCGCACCGGTGACATCGGGTGCCTGGTTGTCTACGGCAAGTCCGAGGACGTGTGGCCGGCACCCCTGCAGCGCGATATGGCGGACCGGCTAGGCGCCGCGGTCGCGATAGTCCCCGGTGCCGCGCACTCGCCGGCTATCGAGAACCCACGGGCCCTGCTCGACGCGCTACTGCCAACCTGGCGGCGTTGGCTAGCGACTACTCTGACGTTATGAGTGACGAGAATCGGCTCCGGTGGACTGAAGTGGAACCACTAGGAGTCGTGAACGGTGAGTTAAAGCAGGTGCTGGCAAGCGTAGATGCCCTGCGCGAAGCCTGGGAGGTGTCGCTCGCCCAGGCTTCCACTGGAGAGTTCGCCGAGGCGCGCCGCCGTAGCCTCCGACGGCACGCGATCGAGACCGGAATCATTGAGAGGCTCTATGACGTCGACTGGGGCGTCACCGAAGCTCTCGTAGCCGAAGGCCTCACCGCCGAGGTAGCAGCGGGCAAGGGCGTATTAGATGATGATGCCCTTGCGGTCATCAGATCTCAATATGATGCGTTGGAGTTTCTTGCGGACGCTGCCCGGAATGGCATGGACCTCAGTTTACACTTTGTCCGACAGCTACATCAGGCAATCTGTCGCACGCAGAGCACATACGAGGCGCGCAACGATTTTGGACAAACCCTGCAGCTTCCGCTAAACCACGGCACATGGAAGACGCAGCCGAATCATGTGCGGCGCCAGGACGGCACACTCCTCGAGTACACCCCTCCAGAGCACGTCCAATCGCAGATGGAGCGACTGCTCGAGCTGCACAAGGAGACGGCCGACGAACATCCCGTGGTGCGCGCGGCGTGGTTGCATCACCGATTCATCAGGACCCATCCCTTCGAGGATGGTAACGGCCGGGTGGCTCGAGCCCTCACACTGCTGGTATTACTTCGAGCTAAGTACGCCCCATTGGTTGTGACTCGCACGCAGCGAGGCGCCTACATTAATGCTCTCGATCAAGCGAATGACGGCGATCTACGTGACCTGGTACGCTTGTTTGCCCGCCTTGAGATAGTTGCATTGCGCTCCGAACTGGAGATGCCAGCGGAACCGGCCACGCAAGGTACCGGAGCTCTCGCGGTCGCCCAAGCGTACGCTCACCGGTTACGCACACTTCAGCGGGCGGAACTCACCGAGCGCGCCACTAAAGCAGAGATTCTTGCCGGTGAGTTGCACAAGAAGCTGGCGGTCCACCTCGAACAGCTCGGCGCCGGCATCCGTGATCAGTTCCGCGAAGCTGACCCGAAAGCGTATTCGTCAGTGGCTCACGCGGAACCCCCGGGCGAGACAGCAAAATACTGGCAGATCCAGATAGTCCGCACGGCCCGCGAAGTCAACATGTTCACGAATCTCAGCAAGGGTAGCTGGTGGACACGTCTGCACCTGATCGTGCTCGACCAAACTCTCCGATTCGTGGTTGTGATCCAACGCGTGGGTCCTGGTGAGACTGGGGTGCTTGCCGTGACGGTGTTCGCCGAAGCGTTAGCGCCACGAGCCTCGGAGTATGACGAGCGATCGCTACCGACACCACTCCTTGAATCAACACCCGCGGATAGTGTCACCCTGGTCTTCAGCGACGACCCTGACACGCGATGGCGCGAGGTTTGTGAATTGATAGACAACACACTGGCCGCCGCTTTAGACAAATTCGCTCAACAACTCGGCTGATCGCCGGTGACTGTGAGAATATGAACACTGAGAAGATGAATGTCCGGGCGGGGATTGTGGTCACCGGGACGGAGCTGCTCAGCGGTCTGATCACCGACAGCAACGGCCCGTGGCTGTCGCGGCGGCTGGGTGAGTTAGGCATTGAGGTGGCTCACCTGGCCCGTGTCGGGGACCGGGCGGCGGACCTGGCCGCGACACTGCGATTCCTCGCCGATCAGGGCGTCGACCTGATTGTCACCAGCGGTGGGCTGGGCCCGACCGCGGACGACCTGACCGCCGAAGTGGTCGCCGATTTCGCCGGGGTGAAGTTGGAGCTCGACGAGGCGATGGAGCGGCAGATCACCGCCATCCTCGCCGGGTTCCACCACCTGAGGCACGTCAGCCCGCAGGCGCTGCGGGTGGCGAACCGCAAGCAGGCGATGGTGCCCCGCGGCGCGCAGGCGCTCGACCCGGTGGGGACGGCACCCGGGCTGGTGGTCCAGGTCGACGGCGGGCCGACGGTGATCGTGCTACCCGGGCCGCCCCGAGAGCTTCGGGCGATGTGGCCCTCGGCCCTGGCCACCACGGCCGCCACGGCCGTGGTGGCGCGCACCCAGCCTTTCGAGTCCGCGCGGCTGCGGCTGTTCGGCCTGCCCGAGTCACAGCTCGCGGCGACCCTGCACGAGGTGGGCGAGACGCTGGACCTGACGCCGCTGGAGATCACCACCTGCTTGCGGCAGGCTGAGATAGTGATCGACATTCGGCATCGGCCCGGTGCCGAGGCGATCCGCGACGGGCTCATCGCGGCGATCCGCGCCCGGCACGCCCGGCAGCTGTTCTCCACCGATGGCACGTCGCTGGACGACCAGCTCGCCGGGCTGCTGCGGGGACAGCGGATCGGGCTCGCGGAATCGTGCACCGGCGGGCTGCTGGCCGCCAGGCTCACCGAGCGGCCGGGGTCGTCGGACTACGTCGCTGGCGGTGTGGTGGCCTACTCCAACGCCGCCAAGACCGAGCTGTTGGGCGTGCCCGCAGCGCTGATCGAGCGGCACGGCGCGGTGTCACCAGAGGTGGCCCGGGCCATGGCCGAGGGAGCGCGGCACCGCTTCGGTGCCAGTGTCGGCGTGGGGGTCACCGGGGTGGCCGGCCCGGGTGGGGGAACCGAGGCCAAGCCGGTCGGCTACGTGTGCATCTGCGTGACCACCAGCGACGGCACAGTCCTGGCCCGCGACCCGGTGCTGCCCGGCGACCGCGCCGAGATCCGCGACCGGTCGGTGACCGTCGCGATGCACCTCCTGCGGCGAGTCTTGACCGGCGCCGCACGGTGAGTGATCACTGGTTGGGCCAGGTCCGACCAGTGATCACTACCGATCGAGCGCGTGCCGGTCTGACTTGCTCTTCACCGCGGCGTAGGCGGCCGAGCCGACGAACAGCACCCCACCAATCACCACCGCCCAGAACAGCAGCGTGAACGCCGCACCCAGCACCCAGCCGAGCACCGTGAACCCAATCCAGATCAACGCAACGATCCCGAGCACCTTGATCGTGGTCTGCATGGTGGTCTCCTCAAGCTTGTGGCGGACCCAGTGGGAGGTACTGGGAGCTAACCCGCCGCTCTCCAGTAGACACCCAGCCAACGCTGGGGCGCATCGGGGTAAAGCCCCAGGCTTTCCCCGCTCCATCCCGGACTGATCACCAGGCCGGGTCCCTCGCGAGGCGCTACTCTTCTGGGGTCATGTTCATGGAGGTGGGGCATCCATTCTCGGCCTGAAGCCGCGTGACTGTCCGCTGGATCAACCACCATGACTGTTCCGCGTGGCGGAGTTCGGTGAAAGTGCCGCCCGCGGCGATCCGTAGCGCAACCTCGTCCCGAATCTTGGCGGGCGTTCAGCAGCCCGGGTGGGGCGAAGCCGAAAGCAGACGAGAGACAAACGATGCGGAGCGCTGATCTCAAAACGGTCGTCAGCGCTGATCCATCGCGCGAACCGCGCGGCGAGGCCGATGCCCTCTCGGATATGGCGGCGCAGCCCTTCCGCTCCGTACCAGCGCAGGACGGCCCACAGTTTGAGCGCGCGGAACCTGCGCCCGAGAGGTACCTGCCAATTCCGGTAGTCGGTGACCATGCCGGATTCAGACGGGGCGTTGCGCAGATACTCGGGAAGGGTCGTCAAGGCACCGGTGAGCCACCGGCGGTCGGCGACCCAGAAGGCGTCGCAGTCGAAGGTGGTGAGTAACCATTTATGCGGGTTGGTGCAGTAGGAATCCGCGTACTCGGCAACCCCGTCGTTGAGCCAGCGAAGCTCCGGGCAGACTGCGGCGACGCCGGCGTACGCGGCATCCACGTGCAGCCAGATGCCGTGCTGGCGGCAGACCCGGCCGATGTCCGCCACTGGGTCGATGGCGGCCGTCGAGGTCGTTCCGACTGTCGCGACCGTGAACAGTGGAGTGATGCCCGCGGTGAGGTCCTGGTTGATGAGGACATCCAGGTGCGCGACGTCGAGCGCCATCGTGGCGGGGCGGGTACAGACATATCTGATGGCCTGTTCACCGAGCCCGGTGATGATCGCGGCCTTAGTAACCGCAGAGTGGGCATCTCGTGTGACGTAGACGGCATATCGCCGCGACTCGACTCCGTTGTTTCGCACCCTTCCCTTGCTGGCTCGGTGCAGCGCGGCGACAACGGCGACGAACACGGCGCTGGAGGCGGTGTCCTGGATCACCCCACCACCGGGCCCGTCACAGCGGAAATGGCTCGGCAGCCCCAGGATATCGACCAGCCAGTCCAAGACGTGCTGTTCCAGTTCAGTGCACACGGGGCTGGTGGCACACGACATCCCTTGCACACCCAGCCCCGCCGAGAGCAGAGCAGCGAGCACGGCCGGGCCTGACGTGTTGGCGGGGAAGTAGCCGAAGAACCTGGGGTGCTGCCAGTGCAGCAGACCGGGAACGATGACGTCGTCCATGTCACCGAGCAGCGTCTCAAACGGTTCACCATGCTCGGGCGCGTGGTCCGGCAGCTTCTGGCGGATCTGACCGGGTATAAGGTCCGGGGCCACGGGAAGAGATTCCAGCCGCAGCCAATAATCAGCGATCCAGTCCACCGACTGGTGGCCGTATCGACGGAATTCCTCCGGGCTCATATGGTTCACCGCACACCTCCTAGCTTGTGGCCATGGGTGAGCAGCGGAATATTCATGTACTGCCGCAGATATGCCGCACCAGAGGTCCCCCCGGTGCCGGGGACCTCCCCGCTGATCCGGCTGACTACTCCACAGTGAGTCCGCTTCCACCGGATCCACTCCCGGTCCACGATCCGGACGGTTCGACGTAACATGTCGGCCGCCTCCTCGGCAAGATGGTTCTCGAGCAACGCGAGGCCTTGTTGCAGCGACACGGAGGGAAGGGGCACGCGGTCAATCGACACAGCGGAAAGCGTCTCCGGCCGGAGCGCTTCCCGCCCGCAGCAGAGCCGTTCCAAAGCCGCGAAAGCAGGGGACTGAAGTGCACCTGTGCCAGTAGTGGCGGCTCGGATACGGGCGAACTGCCCTACGTCGATGGTGACAACGATGCGGAACAAGTACGAGGACCAATTAAGTGTGTCGACAATACCACGCAGGCAGGATAGCAGCTGCGGTAGCTCGGCTGGCACGGACCACGAGATTGCTTCGACCGCATACGAGGCCGCTACAGCGGACAGGAGTTCCATGACATCGATCGAGCGGATGAAGAGGTATTCGTCCGGCTCAGTCGTCACGGGCAGAGGAGTGGACGCGGGGATAGTGCGCAAGATCGGCTGTTTGCGCTCGGCGTCGATGATGAGCCGCGCACATACCCGCAGCGCCGACACCCTGTCCGCCGGCGGGAGACACCGCGTGGACCGCATCGCCTCGTACAGATGACCACTGGCGAGGCGGATCGCGGCGGTGGTGCGTTCCTGCGTGGTGCCGGTAGCAGCCAGTTCGTGTCGGATGAGATCGGCGACCAACACGGCGCTGAGCATCTGTGCTCGTTCGCGAAAGTCGCCAGCCCGACAGTATTCCTCGAACAGAGCGCATATCGTGTATGCCTCGTAAGACTGGTCTCCTCTCGCCATGCCGGCGACGCACCGAAGCCAGCGGGCCGTGAACCAGCTCTCGCTGGGGGGTCTTCGGCTCGGTCCACTGCTCGTGCCGCAGCCCCGATGAGCACAGTGGTCACGGTGGGTGCAAGCCCACTGATGCCGTATTCGCCCAGAGCAGCCACCACATTCGGGTAGGGAAAATTTCGGCGGCGGGGTTCAGAGGCGGTGTCCGAGGTGTTGCACCCACCAGTACCCGGCGCAACAGCCCGAAGCCATGCCTCGAAGCAACAGTGCGCACGAGTGCTCACCGCCTTCACCTCGATGCCGTTCGCTGTGAGTGCTTCAGGCAGCCGCATCGGAATCACGTCAATCCCCTTCGGGTGGATCGCTGCGGTTCGTCGCACCCCGGCACAGAGGATGCCTCCATCCGGGGTAGAAGCTGGGCCCGTCGGGCAGCGCTAACGGTGGCAGGTCGTGGAAACCGTGGCGAAGAATGAGGCGCAGGCTGCGCAGGGTGCTGCATTCGGTGTAGGCGCCCACGCCATCGGCGTCGGCTCGGTCGAGGATGCCACGTATGATCTCGCCGACGATCCCTTGCCCTGCTGAGCGGGCCGTGCGGCACCAAAGATCAAATAATAATGAGGGCGCTGCTGCGGATGGCGTTCTTCCAGAAAGCGTGAGACCAGCACGGCACGCTCGGCAAAATCACCGGTGTATGCCCGCAACCGCCGCTGGTATGCATCGTGCTGAGCCGGCGTGCTGGCTGGTGCATCGGGCGGCATGAACAGCGTCACTCCCGCGACGCTGCTGGTCAGGTGGATCTCGCCATGGTCCAGGACGTCCTCCACAACCGTGTGGAAAAAACTCGGCAGTTACGGCTCGGCGGCGCTGCGCGTCAGGGAACATCCAGGCGATAACAGGGTCGTTCTGGAACGCCTCGGCGAGTACCTCGACCACCTCGGAGGTGTCCGCCAGTCCGGCCGTGCGGATCGGTTCCCGGGCAGGTGGCCGCGAGCCACCTCGGATCTCTCCATCCATGGGGCCTGCCATCACGACTGACGCACATAAATGTGCCCGTCACACCAGATGGCGTTAACGCGTCCCCACCGCGCTACCGAAGGCACGTCCGGGAAGAATCCTCGACCTTTGTAATTGGCACTGGTATTACACAGAACTGGAATTCCGCTTAGCTTTTCGTATTCCACAAGCACCCGTTCCACGACGATGTTCTGCCGCGAGTTGATTGTCTGGAGCCGGGCGGTACCGTCGAGGTGGATGACTGCTGGAATTCTCTCTGCCCAGCTGGCGCGCACAGTGTGGTCGAACAACATATATGGATCCGGACTGCCGGGAGAAAAGATCTCTGGCGCACGGCTTTCCAGACAGATCGGAGCCACCGGCCGGTAACTCTCGCGGTCTTTGATGTTATTCAAGAGATCTTTCATCTTCGGAGCTGTAGCGGCGGCGAGGATACTCCGGTTCCCCAGGGCCCGCGGGCCCAGCTCCGCACGTCCGCTCAGCACAACGACGGGTTCTCCCGTATCATGCAGCACCTTGGCGAGCGCGGCTTCATCGCATTTCTCGAACCGCCACCCCGGAACGTCGGTGACCGCAGCAAGGCTGGGACCACGATAAACGTCCCATTGCAGCTTCGATTTCCCTCTATGTACAATCTCCGCGACAGCCGTGCCGATGGCAGCTCCGGAATCATTGGAAAAGGGCGGTATCCACACCTCGCGGAAAAGACCACTGGAACGCAGCGCGCTATTCCACTTAATATTGAGAGAGCATCCTCCGGAAAGACAAAGGTTTGGTGGATTTCCATCCGAGACGACCTGCGGCACGCGCTCACGAAGACACGTCAGCAATTTAGCCCCTAAGTAGCCCTGGAAACTCGCGATGAGATCAGCATCGGAACAACCCGGCCAGACGACATCCCTGTTGCTGTCAATCCATCGAGCGAGCTTGATGCCCGCCTCGAAGGAAAATGGTAAATCATCCAATTTCGATTCGAAGACCTGATAGAAACCTGGCTCGTCCCGACCGAGAGCGGCATACGCCATCGCTTTCCCCGCTACGTCGAGATTACGGGGCATGAGGTGATCGATAGCTGTGGATTCGAGGTCTCCGGAGGGCGTCTTCCGGAACGCATCGAACTGCGCGGCGTAATCAGCGAAGATGCTTCCGTAGACGGGAAAAAGCGAACCAAGACTTGTCACCGTGAACGGGTCCACGTTCACCCTGTACAAGCGCGGCACCATACCCCCGTCCCAGACCACGACGAGCGAGGGCTCCTTGCGGACAGCGAACGGGCTCGTACAATAGGACGCCAGGAGGTGGTGGGTAACGTGGTGGTAGCTCGCGTAACGGAAGGCCCCCAAGCCCAACGGGAGTCCGTCGAACTCATATCGCTGTAGCGGAACAGAGACCGAGTCCTCGTCGCAGTACGGCGCGACTTCAACAGTTACCGGGATACTTCTGTTCGAAATGCGAAGAAAGGGGGCACTGTCGCCTGGCGCGGTAAACCACCCATCGACCACGAAGACATCGATATCATCCAGTCGGTAGTTGTGCCGAAGCAACACCTCTTCGACTACTTCGAGCTTATCGAGCGGCTGGTATCTCAGACCGTTGTCCAGTTTCTCTATCTCGATGCTGCACAGCAGCTCCTCGTCTTCGAGCAAGGCGATCCCACCGTCATGAGTCAGCTTGAGTCCACAAATAATCATGGGCGGAAAAGGCTCCAAGTCTCGTAAGAAGTAGTATCGCCGACAGGTCGCGATGAGTAATTTTCATGCACCGCCACATCGACGAACCCGGCGTCGCGCGCAAGACATCCGATCATCTCGTGGTCAAGAGCATACAATCGATGCAACTCTCCGGTTCCGATATATCCCCCGGACCCGCAACTCTCCCGCGGGAACTGCGTATAAGTCAGATCGCAATAACTATCCGAACTAGGCTTCTCGAAATTTAAAATAAAGGCCAGATCCCCCGGGGCGTACGGTGCGCGCCACCTGTTGAAATGTTTTCGCGAGGTCGTTCTCGTTGGACATGTAATTGAATCCCGCCGCAGCGGAGATGACAGCATCGAACTGCTGATTCACCGGGATCTCGGGGAGCTCGGCGTGAATGAGCGCCACCTCGGGGCCCAGCCGCCGCCGAGCCTGCTCAAGCATAGCCACAGACCGGTCAAACCCCACGACCGAGTATCCTTTTTTGCCAACTCCTGCAGCATACGCCCAGTACCGCAGCAGATCTCCAACACGGTCTTGACCGGGATCGACCGATCCGACCACACGTCGCGCAAAAACACCACCCGCTCGCCACACGGTTTTTCTCCCCGCTCACTGATGATCCATTCATCCAGGCGGTCAAAAGTACTAGCAATTGTACTGTAAAGGTCCAGATATCCTGCCGCGAGGTGCGGTTGACCCTTCAATACCACCCTTTCCGAACTTGCCCCATCGCTCCTAAATCTGAACTTACCCAGATTGCGAGGTAGCGCCGGGCGCCGACAGCATGATCATCTCATTATAACAAGATCATCGAATTACTACTTCAAAAAATTTCACAGATCACGCTCTCGTAATTCTGTCGACTTTCACGACAAGCCACCCCCCATATTTGTCTGACCAACGCTCGTGCCCTCATTCCCCAGATCAGGCATTACTCCAAACGTGCGCCAACTTCGGCCTGGACTGCGCCTACGAACACTAATACTGACAGTACCAACCGGTTAGTTTATAAGCAACGCGGTTCACACGAACGCGTAGTGGGCAGATGTCCTAGTGCAGCCGAACCTCTAGATCACCGAACGATGCGCAGTCGCGTCCCCGGTCATTTCAAGATCGTATAAGTGAGTGGTGAATCTGCGGCGAGCCGCCGTCTGAGGGCGATCCCGACCACCTGGGGGCGCCCCGCCCGCGCTGTGGTTCGGCGAACTCTGTGGTTCCCGAGCTCAACACCAGAGCTGTCATGCAGCCTTCGACCAGCTCTCCTGTTGAGTTCGGGAGCCACAGTGCAGGCGGAGCTCGGGAGGGGATGCGCGATCACCGCACCTATGTGGGCGACTGTGGGTCGTGTCCGTAACCGATGACCGACAGAAACTGATGCACCATCATGCGCAGCCGGGTGAACTAAGTGGACCGCCCCGGGCTGTTTCAGCCCGATCGTGCCAAATGCCGTGTGCAGCGCAGTAACCGCCCGCTCACGGACTTCGGCGGCTCGGGAGATGACCCCGTCGAGGTGCAGTGCGCAGTGAATGAGGCCGAGGCAGCGGGTGTTGACCGCCACGTTGCGTGAGGATGACCGCGTCAGTATGGGGTGATCATGGTGGTGGGTGGAGGGTCGGTGAGGTGGGTCAGGCTGGGGTGGAGCAGCCGGGTGTGGATGTGGGTGAGCAGCATCGCGCGGTGCGGGCCGGTGTCAGTGATGCGATAGCGGTGAGTGCCGGGGGCTTGGGTGATCAGGCCGTGTGGGCGTAGCCGACGCAGGTCGTACGTGATCTGCCCAGCGGTGATCTCAGTGGGTGCTGTGCCGAGCAGCTGGGCAAGCGGGCCACGCACATCGGGGTTGCGGAATCCGGGCGGGAGCAGCCGGACGATCAGCAGGGCTTGGAACGGGACGTGGGCGCGACGATCCCCGAGGCGTAGTCCGGCGATGCGCTGCCCGTGGGAGGTGGATCGAGTGGTGGACGGCGGTGAAGCCGACCTCCCGCAGGGAGGGCAGGTTGGTCAGTCGTTTCCCGATTCCGAAGTCGCGGGTGTTGTTGATGGTGGTTTCGGTGCGTAATGCTTGTCCTTTCTTGTGATATTGCTTGATCGAGGTGTGTTTGTAGTCGATGTACACACTCTGGGTAACCCCCTTGGTGATCACCCGGGTGCGGAAACGACCGGGGGTGGCCCGTGGCCCTTTCCTCCTGATCCGCCGGTCAAAGACCAGGCTGACCCGGTCCGAGCGCCCGGCGTCGAGGTTGTCGCGGATGAGGTGTTCGAAAAACACCCGCCCGCTCACGGGCTGGTCGAGCATCTGGGTCAGGGAGAACTCCGCCCGCAGGATCGAGATCTCATAGCGGTACCCCGCGTCACGGTCAGCGTCGGTGAACGCGCCGAACAGGACCTGAAGCCACTTGTCCAGCAACGCCTGGATCTGGATAGGTCCTAGCTCATCACAGATGGCCTGCGGACGGGCCGGGTCCTCGACAGTCGCGAAGCCGTTGTCCAGCGCGGTGAAAGAGATACCCTTCTTCTCCGCCTGGCGCTTCGCCCACTCATGCCCATTAACACACAGCCGGATATTATGAGGAAAATAGGAACAAAACTTCAGAAAGAACGGGCCGAAATCCGCAGCCATGGCATAGATGTAGAAGTGATTGACCACACCGGTGGTCTTCACGATCCACGGGTAGGCCACGCCCTCGGCGTTACGGCGCTTCTCGGTACGGAACAGGCTGGTCTCCTCCTCAGCCCGCCCGATGAACAACACCCCTCTTCGGCGGTGGACGCCGCTAGGTGCACATGCATGACATCGTCTTTCCGCTGCCCCTTGGCGAAACCAACCCACGGCACCCCTGCTGTTGAGCGAACCGCCGCATCGCCTTGGTGAACCCGTCACTGATCGGCGCCAGCGGCGCGGTCGAGGCGATCGGCAACCCCAGCCGCCGGTGCACGAACACCACCAGCCCCGCCACGTACCGCAAGTGCGGCACGTGGACGTTGAGATACATCCGATCGATGGACTCCACCTCGAACACCACATGATCGGCCAAGACATCAGTTACGCTGCGCGCTACCGTCATAGCGGGCTCCGGTCAGATGGAGGCATTGAAGGCTAACCAAACCGCTACAGGCGGTTTCATACACCGGACCGGCACGCCGGTCACGGTCTAGATCCCGTCGACCGGAGCCCGCCCACCCAAACCAACCACGGCATGCCTCGTCGGACTGGGGCAACGCCCCGTTAGATGTAGGTGAGGAAGCCCCAGGTGATCCGGTCGTACACGCCGGCCTGGTTGTGCTGGCCGCCGCGGTAGCGCCAGCGGCGTTGCGCGATGCCCCACAGACAGGTGGTGGCGGGCAGGTCCAGGA
>JBOHFY010000516.1:0-15788 GCA_050699895.1 Pseudonocardiaceae bacterium | reverse complement strand
GCGTTGGTCCACGACCACCTACCTCAGCGGGCGCAGATGTCGCCCGCCGCCATCGTTCAAAGGCACTCCTCGCAGTCCAGGGGCAGCGCACACGGCGGAAAAGCCATGATCATAAGCGCTGCCGATGGGCCGGCCTGACCTGAAATCCCACCCCCGGGTAGGACAAAGCAGAAGCTATCACACTCACTCGTCGCGCCCTCTGCTCACCCCACCTACCACGAGCTGCGCTTCTTCCGGTGTTACCACGATGTGGCCGGGGCCTGCGAAGATCAGCGCGCGGGTAGCCGGGGGACCATCGAACTCAGCACGGCGATCAGGAGACCGAGCGCGATAGACCACACCACCACATAGACGTCGAACAGCGTCAGCGCAACGGCGCCGAAAGCGAGCAGTGCCGCCCATAAATAGATCAACAACACCGCCCGGCGGTGGGAGTGCCCGATCTCCAGCAGCCGGTGGTGCAGGTGCAGCTTGTCTGCGGCGAAGGGGCTGCGGCCCGCGCGGGTCCGGCGCACCACCGCGAGCAGCAGATCCAGCAGTGGCACGAACAGTACCGCGGCCACCACCAGCAGCGGGGAGAACAGCGCCAGCACGTCGGTGGCGCCATAGCTGCCGGGGTCGACCCGGCCAGACGCGCTGGTCGAGGCCGCGGCCAGCATCAGGCCGATGAGCATCGCCCCCGAGTCACCCATGAAGATCCGCGCTGGTTGGAAGTTGTGCGGCAGAAAGCCCAGGCACGCACCGGCGATCAGGGCGGCGATCAGCGTCGGCGGATAGGCGGACACGCTGCCGCCCGAGCGGTGCAGCAGCTGCAGCGTGAACGCCCCGATGGCGACCGCGGCGATCAGCCCGATTCCGGCGGCCAGCCCGTCCAGCCCGTCGATGAAGTTCATCGCGTTCACCAGCACCACCGCGAGCGCGACCGTGACGAGCACCGCCTGGTCCTGCCCCAGGATGAGCACCGAGCCGACCGAGTCGGGGCCGCCGTTCCA
The DNA here is from genome assembly GCA_050699895.1 of Pseudonocardiaceae bacterium. Lineage (GTDB taxonomy): Bacteria > Actinomycetota > Actinomycetes > Mycobacteriales > Pseudonocardiaceae. Next base: position 14,796 of record JBOHFY010000516.1, on the reverse strand, counting down.
CGGCACCCAGAAGATGAACCACTGCACGCCGTAGAGCACAAGCACCCCGGCGGCGGTGACCTGCCCGGCGAACTTGGTCAGCGAATCCAGCTCGAACCGGTCATCCAGGGCACCGATCAGCATGATGATGCCACCGGCCACCAGCACCCCCACCACGTCCCCGGAGAACTCGAAGGACCTGCGCAGCACGGGCAGCTGGTGCGACAGCAAGACGCCACCGAGGATTCCGCCATACATCGCCACCCCACCCAGCCGCGGGATCGGGGCGCGGTGCACGTCGCGCTCACGGGGCATCGCCACCGCACCGGTGCGCAGCGCCAGCAGGCGCACCAACCCGGTCAGCAGAAACGTCACCACCGCGGTGGTGAGACCGACCAGCAGGTACTCTCGCAGCGGCAGTCCGGAGGAAACGGGCACGGGTCCCACGGGGGCAGGCTATCCCGGTACCGGTTGCGCTCCGCCGGTCGGCCACCCCAGCACCCTCAGCCGGCCACCTGGATGGTCTGGCCGAGCACCTCGCCGATCTGGGCGGCCGTCACCGCGCCCTCGCGGAGCACCACGGGATCGGCACCGGTGAGGTCGACGATGGTCGAGGCCACCTCACTCGCGGTCCCCCCGTCGAGATACACCGGCACCCGCTCAGCAAGCTGCTCGCGGGCCTGCTCGACGGTGGTCGCCGGCGGGAGGCCAGAGCGGTTCGCGCTGGACACCGCCATCGGACCCACGTCGCTCAGCAGCTCCAGGGCCACCGGGTGCAGCGGCATGCGCAGCATGACGGTCCCCCGAGTATCGCCCAGGTCCCAGTCCAGTGACGGCGAGTAGTGCAGCACCAACGACAGCGCGCCGGGCCAGAAGGCCTCGATCAGCGTGCGCGCCCGCGTCGGGACACTCAACACCAGGCCCTCGACCGTGGACCAGGAACCCACCAGCACCGGGACCGGCATGTCCCGGCCCCGCCCCTTGGCGTCCAGCAGCGCCTGCACCGCCATTGAGGAGAACGCGTCGCACCCCAGCCCGTAGACGGTGTCGGTGGGCAGCACGACGAGCTGGCCGGCCCGGACCACACCCGCCGCCGCAAGCAACCCGATACTGCGGCTCTGCGGCAGCGCGCAGTCATAAACAGTGCTCACGGGCCCCAACAATACGACGGCCCACTGACAGTGCCGTGCGCCGGGCGGTGGCGAACCGGGGTCGCCCGGCGAGGTCGACGTGGTCGGCCACGTCGGTGAGCACCCGCCGGGCGGCCAGTAGCGCGGGGACCGCCACGGCGTGCGAGTCGTCATGTTCGATGGCGATACTTCCGCCCTCGCGGAGTAACCGGGTGCCGGTGCGCACCACGTCCGGGATCACGGCGAGGCCGTCGTGACCCGCGAAGACGGCGGCTGACGGGTCGTGCAAGGCCACCTCGGGCGCCACCGGCGCCCCCACCGGCACGTAGGGGGGATTGCACAGCACCAGGTGCGCCATCCCCTCCAGCGCGCTGAGCAGGCCCGGATCGGCGATGTCCCCGGCGTACAGCGTCACCGGCGTGTCCCCCGCCTCGGCTCGGGTGTCGGCGTTGCGCCGCGCCCAGCTCAGCGCCGCCGGGTCCCGTTCCACGGCGTGCACCTGCGCATCGGGCCTGGCGTGCGCCAGCGCCAGCGCCAGCGCGCCGGATCCCGTGCAGAGATCGATCACCAGCGGCCGCGGCACCCCTTCCAGGGCGGCCAGGCCCCAGGCGAGGAGCACTTCGGTCTCTGGGCGCGGGATGAACACGCCAGGCCCCACCGCCACCTCAATGGCGCCCAGGGCGGCGGTCCCGGTGAGGTGCTGCAACGGCACCCGCTGGGCCCGCCTGGACACCAGCGCGCGCAATGCCTCGACCACGGGTTGGTCAACCAGCGGAACCATCGGCAACCGCCCTCGCTCCACGCCGAGGACATGCGCCGCGAGGAGCTCGGCATCCACCCGAGGGGAGGCCACACCGGCGTCGGTGAGGACCCGCTGCGCCTCGAGCACCGCCAGGCGCAACGGTTGCCTACTCACGCAAGCGCAACTCACGGTCGGCCTCGACCAGCGCGTCCAGCACTCCGTCGAGGTCCCCGTCGAGCACCGCGTCAAGGTTGTATGCCTTGTAGTTGACGCGATGATCGGAGATCCGGTTTTCCGGGAAGTTGTAGGTGCGCACCCGCTCGGAGCGGTCCACGGTGCGCACCTGAGAGCGGCGCTGCGCGGAGGCCGCCCGCTGGGCTTTCTCCTCGGCTAACGCCTGCAGCCGGGCCCGCAGCACGGCGGTGGCCCGGATCCGGTTCTGGATCTGCGACTTCTCGTTCTGGCACGACACCACGACCCCGGTCGGCAGGTGGGTGATGCGCACCGCGGAGTCGGTGGTGTTGACGCTCTGCCCCCCGGGACCCGAGGAGCGGTAGACGTCGATGCGCAGGTCCTTGTCCTCGACGTCGATCTCGACGTCGTCCGGTTCGGGATAGACCAGCACCCCCGCCGCCGAGGTGTGAATCCGCCCGGAAGACTCGGTGACCGGGACCCGTTGCACCCGATGCACCCCGCCCTCGAACTTCAACCGCTCCCACACGCCAGACTGTGCTGATTTCACGGCCACCGTGACGTCCTTGTAACCGCCCAAGTCGGACTCGGTGGCATTGAGGACCTCCGCCCGCCAGCCGTGCCGCTCCGCGTAGCGCAGGTACATCCGCAGCAGATCCCCGGCGAACAGCGCGGACTCCGCGCCGCCCTCCCCGGATTTGATCTCCATGACGACGTCGGAGTCATCGTGCGGGTCGCGGGGCAGCAACAGGTCAGCCAGCTCGGTTTCCAGCCGAGGGATCCGGTCGGCGAGGGTGTCCGCCTCGGCGGCGAAGGCGGGGTCCTCGGCGGCCAGCTCGCGGGCGGCCTTGACGTCGCCGCGAGCCTGATCCAGCTCGCGGACCACCCGCACGATGCGGGACACCTCCCCGTAACGCCGCCCCACCTTGCGGGCCGTGTCGGGATCAGCGTGCAGCGCGGGGTCGGCGAGACGGCGCTCCAGCTCGGCGTGCTGAGCCAGCATCGCCTGCACCGCCGCGGTGTCCACCGTGCTCAACCGACCTTTACTGGCCTACTTCTGCCGTTTGCCGTAGCGCTTCTCGAAGCGCGCCACCCGGCCACCGGTGTCCAGGATCTTCTGCTTGCCGGTGTAGAAGGGGTGGCAGTGGGAGCACACCTCGACGTGGATCTGACCGTCACTCTTAGTGCTGCGGGTGACGAAGGAGTTGCCACACCCGCAGGTGACCTGCGTCTGAACGTACTCCGGGTGGATGCCCTGCTTCATGGATGTCCTCTCCTTACATGGCCGCCGGGTCCCCGTTGCTTGCGTACACGGGGTGAACCGGAGCCGGACCGTGTGGCCGCCACAGTGTGTCAGACGGCCCAACCCCAGCTGAAACCGTCCACGCCACCCCGGTGTTCCCACCATCGACCCATCGGTGCCACGCCGTTTCACGATCAGTTGCCGACATGGCGAAACAGATCGCGGCCTGTTCTTCGAGGTTCTCAGAATCGTAACGCGATCATCACCCAGGTGCTGGCCACCGGCCGGACTGCTAGCAGTCCGGCCGGTGACGTCGTGAGCGACCGCAGCCAGCTCGACAGCAGTCGCGGCATTGTTAGACACCGGTGCCCAGTGGAGATCATCAACCACTGTATGTGACTATACCATCGGTTCCCGCTGGGCTTGCGGGAGGTCGAGGAGATGGTGCGCCGTTCGGTTGATCTGCGCGGAGGTGTGTGCTGAGCGGTTTTGAGGTCACGACGTCGGAGCTGGACGCGGCGCAGGTGTATGTGTGTGATGTTGCTGGTGAGACCCGTGCTGGGCTGACCTCGCTCGCTTTCGAGGTTGAGGAGTTGCTGGGCGGTGGGTGGCAGGGAACGGCGGCGACCGCGTTCGCCGCAGGCTGGCAGGATTGGTGCACGGGCGGTTATGAGGTTCTCGATGCCCTCGGCCGGATGGCGCAGCTGCTCGCGGTCACCGCTCGGACCTACGACGGCACCGACACCGTCTCCCGTCTCGATTTCAGCCGACTGGACGGCACGCTCTGATGCCCGACTGGTTCGTCGTCGATCTTGACCAGCTCGACAGCGTCGTGTCGAGGCTGGCCGCCTTCGAGCAGACCCTCGAGCGGCGCATCGCCGATGTCGACGCTCGCGTGCAGCACGTCCACGGCGTGTGGTCGGGAGACGCCGCGGCGGCACACCTGGCCGTGCACCGCGAGTGGCTGGCCGGTGCGCGGCGGATGCGTACCGCCCTGGCGGAGATCAAGGCGGCTGCCGCCACGGCCCACGGCAACTACACCGCCGCAGTTGCCGCGAATCAGCGGATGTGGTCGTGACCGCGTGGGCAGAATCGACGTAGATCCGGCCACGTTCGAGGCGGCGAGCAAGGTCTTCGGCCAGACCATCGCCGACGCCCTGTCCCATTCGTTCACGACCCTGCGGGACGGGTTGTCCGACTGTGGTGGGATGGCGGGTACCGACCCTGGCGGTACCCGGTGGGGCAGCGCGTATGACAACGCTGTTGTGGAGATCACCGGGGTGACCCAGGACGTCTTCAACGGCGTTTCCCGGCTGGCTGGTCTGCTGGAGATGACCGGCTTCAACCACGGTCAGGCGAACTCGGCCTCTACACCAGGCGGCACGGTCCAGACGACCGACACGATGAGTTACGACCACGAGGTTTCTCTGACGCCACCGCCGTCGGCTTCCGGCGGGTCGGGGTCCGCTCCAGACGGGTGGGGTCTGATCTCCGGTCTCGTGGGTTACGTCTGGCCCAATGGTGACCAGGGCAAGCTACGGGCGGCGGCGTCGGCGTGGTCGACCGCAGCGCGGTCGGTTGCCTTCGCGGGCGAGGAGGTGCCCGCCGCAGTCGCGCAGATCTCCATGCAAACCTCACCCGAGGTCGCCGACGCGACTCAGGCATGCACCGCCATGGACACCCACCTGCACGACTTATCGACCGCGTACACCAGCATGGCCACGGCCTGCGACGACTACGCCCACCACCTGGACGACGCGCACTCCCAAGTCATCGACGAGCTCGTGAGCCTGCTCGAATGGACAGCCACCCTCGAGATCGCCGGCGGCGTCTTTGCCGTCTTCACCGCAGGTATCTCCGAGGCCGCCGCGAACACTGCCCTCGCCGCGCGGTGCGCGGTCGTCGCGACCCGGGTCGCGGGCATCCTGTCACGGTTAATCGAGCTGGCCGGCGAGGTCGCCCAGGCCATCGTCAACGCCCTCGCCAGGGTGATCGAGATCAGCCAGAAGCTCATAACCCTGCTCGGCGCCACGATCAGCCGAGCAATAGCTACTGCGGTAGCACGGCTGCGAGGTGTTACCGAGACCGTCGAAGAGGCGGCTATTAGCGGTCTCAAGGAATCCGGTGCGGCTGTGCGGTGGGTCGACGAACTCTCGAGGGACCCCAAAATAATCTGGGACCCCACCGCAAGCGCACAGGAGATCGCAAAGAAGTTCGAAATGGCTGGATACAAAGTTGAGATTCAGCCGTCAACGAAGGGGTCAAAGTTCTCGACGCAGATCCGAATTCAGGGTCCCGGACCGATTCAAAACATCCAAGTACACCCCGGCGGTGGTCGCCACGGCGGCGCGTACTATAAAATTTCCACCTCGACGGAGGGGGTCATCAAAATCGTTGATCGAACTACCTACAAGCTGATCCCAGGAGAGAAAGCGAAAATAATCTTCATAAACTGACCGTGAGCATGTAACGTTATCACTCTAGGCCACCAGGACGAAGGGAAGCGATGTCTTTTCTTGTTACAGTTTACGGAGTGGCGTCACCAGACGAAGCGTGCCGTTTCGAATCGGAAGGCGCAAACGTAATCGGTGTTTTTCTCGGTCAGCAAGCGAGCGGACGAGCGGTGGACGAGGCCATGGCCTCAACCATCGCGCAGAACCTCTCGAGCGCACAACTTTGCGTTGAATCACTTGCAGACAGTGAAATCGAGCCCGAAGTGGCGCTTCGCGTTGGGGCACGCTGGGTTCAGACACCCTGGGGTCCGCCGTCACCTGCGGCGTGGCGCTCTCGACTCACCGAGTCGGGGCTCGGTTGGCTGCTGGCCAGGGTCCCCGCCAACGAAGACGACGACCCCAAGTGGGTGCTAGATAGAATAACGGAATATGGCGATCCGGCGCCGACGTGGGCTCAAGTAGAGCTCTGTCCCGATCTGCAGGATGGGTGGGAGGTGCTCCGCGAACCGACACCAGATGAGCTCGACATCGGAGACTTGAATCGGATCGCAACGCAAACACCTATTGTGGTTTCATTGCCACTGACAGTCGAGCGACTCGCGGAATTGAGCGTCTTGCTACCATGCATGTATGGAGTTGCGCTAACACTGACCGACGAAAACGGAAAAATTCCTGGCGCTACCTCGATCGATCCGAAGGACGCCCTTGCAATCGTCCGCACTTTACGAAATAGTGTCGCGTAATTTGCACCTCGGACCTTGGTGATGACCTCGTCGACACCCTCGCTCTCCTGCACCGGCAGGACAGGATACGGCTGTACCACATCTGGTGCTGGCCGCCGTCACCGACGACCCCGAACCGTGCACCTACCAGCAACAACTCGCCGAAAAGATCACTAAACTCCGGGTGGATGCCACGCTGCTGACCCGGTTCCACCCTGGCATCCGCCGCTTGCTCGCTCACCCAGCACTGCGCGGCGTCGTGGTCCCCTCCCGGGCCGAGCTGTTCGACCGCGTCCCGATCGAGACCTACGTGGCCGGAGCCACCCCGGTCATCGCCACGACCGCTGGCGGCCTGACTGAGCAAGTTATGGATGGCCGCACCGGATTCACGGCAGCACCCGAGGATCCTGCCAGCCTGTCGGCCACCTTGCGGCGCGCACTGGCACTCTCTCCCGCTGAACGGCACCGGCTCCGGAAGAATGCTTTGCGGCTCGCAGCTAGCCGCTACGACTACCCCGTACCAACGCCTACGGACGGCCCGCACGCTGCTCTTGCTCATACCCGAGTTAGACCACGTCGGTGACCGTGACCTGGGATTCTTTCATCGCCTCCCGAGCCACCAGGTCAGCGTCACCAGGCTCCTGTGAACCACCCGGCAGATTGAACCCGTCACCAGTGTCCTGCACCAACACCCGACCCACGGCATCCACCAGCCAGTCATATACCTAAACCACTGGTACCCCCTCCGGAACTGGCCTCGGACATCACATGAAATCGACATCAGATGTGTGCGTCACGACCGCGCACCGTAGCCACCCTCATCCGTCACACCAGCACGAGACGCCGTCCTTACTCGGACCGCCCCGCAGAAACTGGTGTACGTACCGCAACTGCACATCGCCGTCAATGACCACCAAACGAGGAAGAGAGCACGCATGCGTTACCGGACCTGCATCGACGTCCACCTCATCCTGCGCCGTGGCGAGCAGATCCTGCTCGGCCAGCGGCAGAACACTGGCTTCGCCGACGGCAGCTGGCACCTGCCCAGCGGCCACACCGAATACGGCGAGTCGGCCACCACCGCCCTGATCCGAGAAGCGGGCGAAGAGATCGGCGTACACATCGACCCCGGAGAGGTCCGGTTCGTGCACCTCATGCACCACCGCACCGACTCCGGCCGCATCGCCCTGTTCTTCGAGGTCACCCGCTGGCACGGCGAACCGGAGAACCGCGAACCGGATAAATGCATCAGCTGGGACTGGTTCGCCCGCACTGACCTGCCCGCCGACATGATCCCGTACACCGCCCAAGCCCTGACGCACTACACCAAAGGCGAGGTCTACGCCGAGCGCGGCTGGGACCAGCCCCATGAGCCCCCCTCCCCACGCCTGACAGAGGAACCGGCGCCATGCCCATCGACACCATCACCGGATTGATCGCCGATATCAGCGCCATCGACTGGAACAACCTCGCGGCCGTCACAGCCGCCAGCGACAAACTCCTCACAGCCCTGGGCTCCGATCGCCCACTGCTGCGCGAGCTAGCCGAACGCGCCCTCGGGAACCCACACCTGCTTGGCGGGCACCAGAACCTATTACGGTTAGTCAGCGCCGTTGGCAGCGGTTTGCCCCTGATGTGGCGCTCGGCCAGCATCCGGCGGAAGTACCCAACGACCCGCAGATCAACCCGGCTGGGCGATTATCTGGGTGAGGCGGTCGGCCTCGGCTAAGCCGAGCACACTAGGGGCAGAATGGCGGGCAGCGCTCCCGCGGCAAGCAGCTGGCCGAACTGCCGCCGAGACATAGACACGCGCAGGCGGCGTCCATCCGGTGTTCGGTGTCAGAAGCGCACCCCGCCCTCGATATCGCGAGCTTGGAGAACATTCCCGCTGACGGTACCGGTAATCCCATTGACAACACCGCCATAGTCAGCGCGCTGCCGCGTCGACACTTGGCCCCATATCGCGCGCAAGTCTGCGGCGAACTGGGGGTCCGAGCTTTCCGCTCGCGCTAACTCTGCGCTCAAGGCGTACACCTCCGGAGAATCCAGAGAAGAACCCTCGACGTCATCAAGCGCCTTCGCCGCTGGAGGCGAACCAGCGAACTTCTTCTTGACCAGATCGTACAATCCCGTGGCGCCTTTACCAGCAAGCGCGGCGGCGATAGACACAAGAATCGGATCAGACATACGAATCCCCTCCAGCTCAGGGTGCGTGTCAACAAGCCTGGGAAGCACAATAACACTCGACAACCGCCGCGGGCTGATTCGGCGAGTCGAGAGGGCGAACCGACGTGATCGGCTAGGGTGGGCCACCGAACCATGACAGCGTCACCCGGAGCGGACGGACACCAAGCCATGGCTGGGCGGGAACAGTCGCCGGAGGGCGGGACGCGCAACGCGCTGTCCGGTAGCGCGGACAACATCGTGCAGGCACGGGAGATTCGGGGCGGTGTGCACGTTCACCAGCCAAGGGCGTCCTCGCTGCCAGCGCCACGGCAGTTGCCGGCCGACGTCGCATTTTTCACTGGCCGGGACGCTGAGTTGGGCAGGCTTGATGCCCTGCTGGATGGTGGCGAGCCCGCCGCTGTGGTGATCTCCGCTATCGCGGGCGCCGGGGGGATGGGCAAGACCTCGCTGGCGGTGCACTGGGCGCACCGGGTCCGGGAGCGCTTCCCGGATGGGGAGCTTTATGTGAACCTGCGCGGGTATGACCCGGGCCCGCCGGTCACCCCGGAACAGGCCCTGGACGGATTCCTGCGGGCGCTGGACGTGCCGGCCGAGAAGATCCCCCATGACGTGGATGCCCAGGCCGGGCTGTACCGGTCCCTGCTGGCCGGGCGGCGGATGGTGGTGGTGCTGGACAACGCCGCCACCCCTGAGCAGGTGCGGCCCCTGCTGCCCGGCTCACCAACCTGCACGGTGGTCGTGACCAGCCGCAACCGGCTGTCCGGGCTGGTCGCCCGCGACGGGGCGCACCGCCTCACGCTCGACGTGCTGGCTCCGGATGAGGCGGTCACGCTGCTGCGCCACGCCATCGGGGCCGACCGGGTCGATGCCGAGCCAGGGGCGGCGGCCGAATTGGCCCGGCACTGTGACTATCTGCCGCTGGCGTTGCGGATCGCCGCCGAACGAGCAGCCGCCCGTACGCGGCTGACGCTGGCCGATCTCGCCGGGGAACTCGCCGTGGAGCACGACCGGTTGGATGTGCTCACCACGGAGGACGACGAGGCCACCGGGGTGCGGACGGTGTTCTCCTGGTCCTACCACGCGCTGGCACCCGAGGCCGCCCGGGTGTTCCGGCTGCTGGGACGCCACCCCGGCCCCGATATCGGGGTGGCGTCCGCCGCCGCGCTCACCGGGAGCACCACGACCTCAGTACGACGCCAGTTGACTGCGCTGACCAGCGCGCATCTGCTGACCGAAACCCGGCGCGATCGCTACCAGTTCCATGATCTGCTCCGCGCCTACGCCACCGAACGCGCCGCACTCGACGACTTACCAGACGACAACACCGACGCAACACACCGGGTTCTGGCGTGGTACCTGCACACGGCCCACGCCGCGCTCTACGCCCTGTATCCACAACACCCGGAGATCCCGCTTGACCCACTGACGGTGACCTGCCAACCGCTGACCTTCACCCACCGCGACCAGGCATTACAGTGGTTCGACACAGAACACGCGAACCTCATGGCCGCCATCCGGCTCGCCACTGACACTGGCCACTACACCATCGCGTGGCAACTCCCGAATGCCATGGACGCATTCACGGAATGGCGCTACCGCTGGGCAGATCGGATCACTGTTCACCAACTCGGTCTCACCGCCGCCGTGCACATCCACGACCAGCGAGGTGAAAGGTGGGCACTCGGTCACCTTAGTGATGCATATTTATGGCTTGGGCAGTTCGAGGAGGCCCTTCCCCTTGCCCTGCGAGGGCTCAAAGTCGCACGAGAGATTGGGGACCGGTGGGCCGAAGGTAATTCACTGAGCGCACTCGGGGATGTGTACTTGCATTTTGAACGGTTCAAGGAGGCCGCCAATCACTATCAGCAGGCCCTGATCCTGTACCGCGACGTCAAGCACCGACGAAACGAGGCCATCGCACTAGTCCAACTTGCCGAACTAGCCCGAAACCAGCAGCACTTCGACCAGGCTATCACCTATGCTCGGGACGGTCTAGCGATACACCAGGAGATCAACAACGCGATGAACGAAGCGCTCACCCTACACACCCTCGGGCGGGTCTACCTCGATCTCCGTCGATTCTACGAGGCTGCTGATCGCTTCCAGCAGGCCCTGGCAATCTTTCGTGAACTTAACAACCGACACGAAGCCGCCCGAACTCTCCGTTACCTAGGCGAGGCCCTACGGGGCATTGGCCGACTGTCTGAAGCACGTGAATCCTGGCTTGAGGCCCTGAGTATCTTCGATGATCTGGGTGCCCCGGAAGCAGCTCAGGTTCGTGCATGCCTAGAAACCCTCGATGCGCACGATCCTGATCGACATCGGAAGACACCGCCAGCTACGGCTGGCTGAACTCTCCGTCTCTCGCCTCGGCGAGGAACGCGGCCCACTCGCCGGGGGTGACGATGAGGATGGGGCCGTTGACCTTGTCCTTATATGGCCCGCGTTGGCCGTCTAGGCTGACACCACCCCAATCAGGGCCACCCCCGCACCCCGCGACACCCAATTCACGCTCGACCCCCAATGACTTGATTAGTGCCGTTTGGCGGTACGTTGCTGCCCGCGCCCCGTGTCCGGTGCCGGAGGTTTTGAGGAGGAACGCCGTGGGCAAGCATGACCAGGACGATGAGGACGAGCAGGCCAAGCTCGATGGCTTTGTCGGCTGGATGCCAAGGAAACCCGAGCGCGGTAAGCACGCTGCGGAGGACGAGGGCAACGGCGAAGAGGAGGGCAACGAGGAGGAAGATCAGGAAAAGGACGATGACGGGTGAGTGATCTGGATAGTCGGCTCCGGATTCTGGTAGAGGAGCTGACCGGCAGCGGGGAGCTGACCCCGGCCTGGCGGGCGTCGTTCCTGGCCGTGCCGCGTCATCGGTTCATCCCGGACACTATCTGGTGCCCCGCCGATCGGGGCCTGACTCCGCTGTGCCGCGGTGCGGACCCGCAAGGATGGCTCGATCGAGTCTATGACCGGGAAGCCGTGGTGATCCAGGTCGACGACGGGAATCCGGACGGTGACCAGGGGCGGCACATCACGTCCTCGGCCAGCCATCCCGGTGTCGTCGCCCGCATGCTCGCCGCGCTGGACGCGGAGCCGGGGATGAGCGTGCTGGAGATCGGGACCGGCAGCGGTTACCACGCCGCGCTGCTGGCCGCCCGGCTGGGCGCGCGGCACGTCACCACGATCGAAATCGATCCCCAGCTGGCCGGCCACGCCCGGGCGGCGCTGAGCACCGCGGGCTTTGACCGGGTGACGGTGCTGACCGGCGACGGGGCCCTGGGCCATCCCGCGCGAGCACCGTATGACCGGGTCATCTCCACCGCCGCGGTCACCGAGGTGCCGTATGCCTGGGTGGCGCAGACCCGGCCGGGGGGTCTGGTGCTCACCCCCTGGGCTAACGCCTACTACCCCGGTGGCCTGCTGTCGCTCACCGTGAGCGATGACGGCACCGCGGCGGGCGGCATTGTCGCCGATGTGTCCTTCATGTGGCTACGCGATCAGCGACCCCCACCGACGTACTCGGCCTCGATCGACACCAGTCTCGGCACCCCGGGCCGCACCCGGCTGCACGCTCACGACGTGGCCGGCATCCCCGGTGCCGCACTCGCCATCAGCCTGAAAGTGACCAGCTGCACGCTGATCCACCGGCCGACCCACCGCCATGCCGGGGTGCTGTGGTTCCTCGATCCCCACTCCGAGTCCTGGGCGACCCTGAGCTACTCCGCTGACACCGATACCTACGACGTGCGCCAAGCCGGCCCCCGCCAACTCTGGGACGAGATCGAGACCGCCCACCAGTGGTGGATCGACGTGGGCAAACCCGACCTGCAAGCCTGGCGGTTCACCGTCACTCCCCGCGGCCAGAGGATCGAGCAGACAGCAGCCAAGTCCGAGGCTTTGTGACGTCTAATACTGCGGCTACGGCTGGCTGAACTCTCCGTTCCTCGTCTCGGCGAGGAACGCGGTCCACTCGGCGGGGGTGATGATGAGGATGGGGCCGTTGGCCTTGTCCTTGGAGTCGCGGACCCCCACGGCCGCACCCAGAAACGCCAGTTCCACACAGTGGCCGCCGGTCTCCCCGCTGTGGGTGCTCTTGCGCCACACCGCGTGTGTGAAGTCTGGGGTGGTCATGACCGTGCTTTCTTCTCGTCAGCCAGGCGGATGATCAGGTTTCGCGATTCCACCTGACCCATCGCCGCTGCACTCAGGCGGTTCCACAGGCCATTATACGCTTGGACCGCCTCCAGAGCATCGAGGTAGGCGGCGTCGGTGTAGTCCTCCAGATAGATCACGTCCGAGGTGGCGTCGTGATCGAACCGGAGGATGATGAAGTCGATCCAGGCCGTTCCGAAGGTCTGGGCGTCGAAGGGCAGAACCTGGAGCTCGACGTTCGGCCGCTCGGCCACCTCCGCCAGGTGGAGCAGCTGCTGTTGCATGATCGTGACGTCCCCGACGGTGCGCCGCAGCGCTGACTCGCTGAGGCTGAAGTGCAGCGTGGTGTCCGGCTGGTCGAGGATGGCTTGGCGTTCCAGGCGCACCTTGACGTGCCGGCTCACCTCGTCGTCGGTGATCCTCGGCTGGGCTGTGGCGTTCATCGCGTGCATGTACGCCTCAGTCTGCAGGATGCCGGGGACGACCTCGGGCTGGTACCAGCGGCTCTCGCTGGCGTCGGCTTCCAGGTCGACGTAGTCACGGAACCAGTCCGGGACGACGTTGCGGTAGCCCGACCAGCGGCCACGTTGCCGGCCGGCCCGGGCGAGACCACGCAACCCCTCGACCTGCTCGCCGCGCACGCCGTAGAAGTCGAGCAGCAGCGTCAGGTCGGTCTGCTTGACACCGCTCTGGCCCAGTTCGATCCGGCTGATCTTGCTGGACGCCCCGTCGAGGACGGCCGCTGCCTCCTCCTGCGTCTTGCCCGCTTGCTCGCGCGCGCGTTTCAGCGCTTTACCCAGCCTCCGGCGCTGGATCGTCGGGGTTGCCATCGGTCAGTAACTCCTCCCCTGCTGGCCAGGGCGCTCATCCTGGACTACCGGGCGCTGCGCGCTCGGACAGGGGTGGGTCATCTAAATCAGGTTCTCAAAATAGCTGTCGACGTATACGCTCCAGCATCACACACGAGTTCAGATTAGGAGTCCACTCTAGGAGACCGACCGAAGCAGTACCCGTGGAGGCAAGTCACTCCGCGGGGCGCTTCCCCCAAGCTGGCCGGACCGGCGACGCTGGCCCCCCGAACCCGTCGCCGGTCTGGCCTTCCACGCAAGTCACGGAGGAACCAGCCGTGAAGCCCCTGATCTACGGCTACCCGAGGGTCACCGATGACCTTGACGAGATTCGGTGGAGCCAACGCGCGGGGTTGGGTTGTTGACCAATGACCGACGGAGACCTCACATGACCCGCTCTCCAGCTCCCGAGCTCAACAGCAGCGCTGGTCGAGGTGATCGACACAGCGCTGCTGTTGAGCTCGGGAGGCTGGGAGCGGTCGGGAGGCGGCTGGGGAAGAGCTGGTTAGTCGGTGGCGGTGCCGGCGGTGGACTTGGAGACCTGCATCAGGAACTCGATGTTGGTCCGGCTCTTGCGCAGGCGGTCCAGCACCAGCTCGATGGCCTGCTGAGAGTCCAGCCCCGAGAGCACCCGGCGCAGCTTGTGGTGAATCGCCAGCTCGTCTGGGGACAGCAACAGCTCTTCCTTTCGGGTACCGGAGGGGTTGACGTCGATGGCCGGGAAGATCCGCTTGTCGGCGATCTTGCGGTCGAGCTTGAGCTCGGCGTTCCCGGTTCCCTTGAACTCCTCGAAGATCACGGTGTCCATCGTCGACCCAGTCTCCACCAGCGCGGTCGCGAAGATGGTCAGCGAGCCGCCGTCTTCGATGTTGCGGGCCGCGCCCAGGAACCGCTTCGGCGGGTAGAGCGCGGTGGAGTCCACGCCACCGGAGAGGATCCGGCCGGACGCCGGTGCCGCCAGGTTGTAGGCCCGGCCCAGCCGGGTGATGGAGTCCAGCAACACGACGACGTCGTGACCCATCTCCACCAGGCGCTTGGCTCGCTCGATGGCCAACTCGGAGTTCGTGGTGTGGTCCGACGGCGGGCGGTCGAAGGTCGAGGCGATGACCTCGCCCTTCACCGAGCGCTGCATGTCGGTGACCTCTTC
>JBOHFY010000515.1:0-7732 GCA_050699895.1 Pseudonocardiaceae bacterium | reverse complement strand
ACTCACCCCCGAACCCGGAAACGCCTCGAACACCAGCCAAGGGAACTCACGGAGAAGCTGGTCCTCCATCCACCGTTCGGGTTCACCGATTATGTCCGGCTCCAGCAGTCGGCGCGGGTAGTACTGTCCGACAGTGGGACTGTCAGTGAGGAGTCCACCATACTTGGATTCCCTGCGGTCACCCTCCGGGACAGCATCGAGCGGCCCGAGGCCATCGACACCGGGGGCATCGTGTGCGCCAGCGTCGATACTGATGCTATCGTCAATGCCGTGGCGATCGTGCTCGATCAGTACCAGCGCGAAGGTCGCCCGGCGATACCGGCGGAGTACCTCATTCCAGACGCTTCCCGCCGGGTGGTCAACTTCATCCGATCGACAGTGCACAACCGCCGGTTCCGTGAAACCTCGCCAGTCTAGTCGCCCTGGTGAAGGCTGCGCCGGACTGTAGGGGGCGCCGCTGTTTTCCGCTGTAACGATGAGAGCTGAAATGTGGCGAGGAGGTTAACTTGTGACTCAACGTGAGTACCTGCGGATACTCAAGGACTGGCTCCTGCTAGTGGGACTTGCCCTTGGTTTGCTGTGCGCAGGATTATTCACCTGGCTCACCACCCCGAAATACGACGCGACCACCATACTGTTCGTATCCGCTCAGGGACTGCAGAGCGACGTCACCAAGGCCTACCAGGGCAACCTGCTGGCCACGGAGAAGGTGAAGACCTACACGGCGCTGATCATGAGTGATCGTGTCCGTACTGAGGTCAGTGATCGGCTCCACACGGAGATCGCACCCGGGCAGATTTACGCCACCGCGCAGCCCGAGACAGTGCTGATCACAGTGACTGTGACCGACGCATTCCCGCAGCGGGCGCAACGGATCGCTGATGCTGTCAGCGCGGATTTCATCGCATTACTTGCACAACTTGAAAAGCCTCTCGACAACGTGGGAGCGCCACTGACTATGATCACGCGGGTAGTTCAGCCCGCGCAGCCGGCGCAGCAGGTCTCGCCGCGCCTGGCATGGAATTTGGCGGTGGGTGCGGTCATAGGCCTGTTGCTGGGCTACGCGCTCGCCTTACTCCGCTACGCATCGAGCCAGCCTCATCAAAATTATCACTCAAAGTAGTATTTACCACACAGAGAGAGCGGTAAATACACTTGAGCGGTACTCTGATTGGAAAGAAGCATATGAAGTCAGCCATCGTCCTCGGAGGTTCCGGGTTCATCGGGTCCGCGTGCGTGGCCGCCTTGCGGGGGGCCGGATGGTACGCCCGTGCCGAACCGGCTCCACGCCTCACGACCAGGGCACGATCTCCGCGCGAGTTGACGAGTGAACTCCCACACCACAAGGCCACGATCGACCGGTTGGCTGAGGTACTCGACTCGACCGATGTGGTGATCAACGCCGGCGGGATGCCGGCCAACAATGCCAGCGACTCCGATGATCTCTTCGGTGCGAACTCACTTCTGCCGGGTGTGGTCGCCTTCGCCGCGCGCCAGGCCGGTGTGCGCCGGTTCATCCACCTCAGCTCGATCTCGGTGCAGGGGCGGATGGATCCCCTTGACGAGACCATGCGGCACCACGTGCACTCACCTTATTCGAGCAGTAGGTCTCTCGGCGAGCAGATCATCGAGGGGCCCGAACACGACCATACGGTGATCCTGCGTCTCTTGTCGGTGCACGGTGTGGCACGCGCGGGTACCTGGAGGTTGAATCGGATCGCCCATTCCCCGTTCAGCTCGACCGCTGGCCGCGGCGACCGTCCCACTCCACTCGCGCTGATCGAGAACGTCGGCGCCGCCGTCGAATTCCTCGCGGCCTATGAAGGAAACGTACCGAAGGTCGTCCTCCAGCCGACCGAGGGGATCACGACCGGAGATGTCCTCGAGCTGCTCGGAGACCGCAAACCACGTCACGTACCGGTGCGCCTCGCGAAGCCCCTGACGACACTGCTCCTGCTGGCCGGCCGACGATCCCGTCGCGCCCACACACTGGGCAGGGGTATCGAGCTGCTATGGCTCGGGCAGGGGCAGAAGCGGAGCTGGCTGACCGAGGCCGGCTTCGTCTCACCCGTCGGTGCTGAGGGTTGGGCGGCCATGGGGCGTGCCCTGAACTTGAGCAAGTCAGCAACGTGAAGAGGAGGTCATTCGTTTTCGGTTTGCCAGCCACGTTGCTTCTTCTTTCATGTGCAACCTCCGGCGAATCACGCAATCTAGGCAAGGTGTTCTTTCCTGAGCCGTTCGACTTCCATTATCCAGACGAGGGGACATACCGGAACATTTCTTCTTCGATTCAGCTGAAGATGTCGATCGGGGAACACGAGTCGGGAACTTTCGTTTATGTCCCGCACGAAGAGGGCGAAATCGAGGTCTTCGCTAATGATCTCGTCGGCCCTGGAGGCACGACACTGCCGAAGGACCTCATCAACGTCGATGTAGTCTCCTACATGAACCGCGATCGGAGTCTGCAATACCTCCAGAACATCTGGCTCCGTGGTGGAGTCAACCGAGACGTAAAGGCTCGATCACCAATCTTGCCAATGGCCATAGTTCCAGACGAGCAGGAGTTCTTGTCCAAGACGACTGAGGCCGTCGGGCCTATCAGACTTCGCGAGATCGACCATGCGAGAGCACAATCACGACCCGGACAGGGCAAGCAGTTCTGGGTAACGGTCCACATCCCGACAATATTCAACCCTCCCCGGCTGCGGTCACTGTACACCGGTAATCTCACACTCGTCGCCGGGAATGCTGGCCGATGGCGAGTGCCTATCGAGGTTGAGGTTCTTAACGTACGACTGGACGATCTCTGGTCACAACACAAGCACATCGGGGTCTTCCAGGCGGTAGACCAATTCGACGCCGTGTTCCGGGACGCCGTCACGCACGATCTCACCTCGCATGGCGTGAATGGCGTGTTCCACAGAGGCGCGACGGTCGCTGATTACGAGTACTTCAAAGCACATGGAATCAACTTCGTCATCAACGGCGACAACCTATACCTCACAGCCAAGAAGATCCGGCAGATCAGAGACGCGGGATTCTATCCGTTTTTCTACGGGTTTGACGAACCAAATCGGACCGGCAAATACGATGAACACATCGCCATCAGTCGTGATATACGTAATCGAGGTGGCCTGATAGGGACATCGGGAAGTCTCGACGCCCTCCAACGCATAGCGGCAGTCGCACCTCAAGACTGGTGGAATCTCTCGTTCGCAACCTCCTGGTCTCCGACCGACAAGGTCTTCGCTCATCTGGACGATATCCGTGCCGATCCCAGGAGGAAGATCGCGACGCTTGAATCCGTGTACCCGATGACGCTCCTCGAGCTCTACCCATTGAACACGCGGCTGCTGTACGGCTTCTGGTTGTTCAACTCCAACCTCGACGGCGGCTTCGCTTGGGCGTACTCAAATGATACCCGCCAGGTGAATCCATATACGACCACGGACTGGAACGGAGTAGCTTTCCCAGCGGAGTTCTACGATGCGGCCGGAACACTGAAGCGCCGAAAGATGCTTTCAAGTTACGCATGGGAAGCATTCAGGAATGGTGCTTATGACTTCAGGTACGCGATGACAGCGAAACGGCTTGCCGCCGAAAGGGGTACGAGCGCGCAGCGGGATCAGTTTCGCGAAGCGATGCGGAGCTATCAGAGGATCTTCGGGGAGGCCAACAGTACTCGAATCGATGTCGTAAACTCGAACGGAAAGGTCAGGGAGACTCGACATGAACTTTTCGATCTTATTTCAGAGCTAGTTTCTCAGCCGTGACCCAACCTACGGGATCACCGATTGCTTACCGGGTTGCCGGTGAGCAAGCACCAAACAGCTCAGCAACAACCACGTCACTGTGGACACCCTGTTGCCGGTCAGACTCGGCATCCCCAGCGAGGCACCAACCGCGAGCACCAGGGTGGCGCCGGCCAGCGTCCACTCCGGCCTGAGCTGAACCCCGCGCGCTCGGTACCAGCGAACAGCGAGCGCGAGGAGCACCGCAACAATCAAGGCCGTCCCGACGACGCCCGTCGTGACGATCGCTTCGAGCCACGTGGAGTCATAGGACGCCTGTACCCCACCAGCCCCGAGACCAAACCACCGGTTGTGCTCCAAGACCTGGTCGCCAACATAAGCGAGGGTTCCGCCCGAGCCGAGACGTCCAGCTGTCAAGGTAGACGTACTGGCTTGGGTGGGGTCGAGCAGCGCTTGGATAGCAGGCAGTGCGTACCAGTTACGTAGCAACTCACTCTGCCGCAGCCCCTGATAGATCGCCAGGATCGAGACCAATACGAACGCGAACGCGATGCGTCCGCGTCGGTCCCGCAGCACCATGAAGAGGATCAAAGGCAGGCCGCAGAGCAGGAACACCTTTGACACGGTGAGGACGCCGCCAACGGCGAGCAGCACGCCGCCGAGCGCCAGGCAGCCGGTCCGCGGTCGCTTAGCCACCTGCGTGAGATAAAACAGGCAGAACAGGGACAAGCTATAACAGATCCCCGCCTCGGCGGGCTGGTTGAAGATGCCGGTGTACCGCCCATTCGTCAGGGCCAGGGTCGCTATGGCCGTCCCGCCCTCGTCCCCACGCATCCAGAACGCCTTGACCCAGGGTGTCGCGTCGTAGCTGCCGGCAAACAGGGCGACAATCGAGATCACCGCGTTGGCCAGCATAGCGGTCACAATCACCCGCGACACGACCGTCGCAATGGCCCGCGTCGACACCAGTTGACTCCAGAACCAGACAATCAGGATGACCGCCAAGGGCAGCGCGTAGTTATCGAGGCCGGCCACCGTGTTCCCGACCGGATAGTTCGTTCGGTTCAACGGGGGCCAGACGGCTCCCACGGCCGCGATCGCGGCCAACGCGGACCAGAGCAGGAGCACCTGGGCCGGCCCAGAATCCACGTCGGCCCTCGTCCACATCGGCCATCCGAATAGCATGACAGCCGCTGCCGACAGATAGACCGCAAGCTGCTCAGTGCGAACACCCCCAACCAGGTACGGCCCGAACGCGCAAGCGGTGACCGCCGCAATCCACAGCCACAGGCTCCGGCTAATCCTGACGTCGCGGCCACCAGCACCACGATCATTGGAGCGAAGACCCACCTCTCCAGCCAAACTCCACAAGAGCTGTCGAACCTCCTCATTTTCGATGACGCCCACCTGTTGAGCGTAGCGGCATGGGAAGCAGGGCGACCGCCCACCCCGCGAGTAAGCCTAGTATGGATCCGAAAGCAAGGTTGGTTTTCGGAATCGGCGCCACCGGTGAGCCAGGCAACGCGGCGGGGTAGATGACATCCACATTGAGTGGGGCGCGAGGTGCGTCGGGAAACCGTTCTAGCTCGAACACAAGATCGGAGAAGACGATACCGACCGCGTTCGCGATGTCCTGGGCTCGCTTGGGAGAGGCGTCTGTGGCCGTCGCGGTGAGCACAACGCTGTCCGGCTCCGACTCGGCGCTAATCTGGCCCGGAGCAACAGGGCCCAGCCGGCGGTTGACATCGACGCGGACACGCTCACTGGTGATCAGTTCGAGGTAGGACTTCGCCTCCTTCTTGGCGAACAGGCTACTCGAGTACGCTTGGTCAAGACCACCACCCGCATCGGACGCCTTGACATAAAACGTCACACTCGCGGCATAGATTGGCGTGCTGAGGAAGATCAGGATACCGGAGCAGGACAGTCCGAGAAGCAGGCCCCCGACAATCCACCAGGCGCGTCCGCGCAGTAACCGCAAGTACTCGCGAAGTGCCATGTAGCTCCGCCGCCTCATCGTGAAAATCGTCCATGCAGTACTTCGCGTGCCGCCACTGACATGTAACCGATGCGGGTGCCATTCACCCGTTAAGCCGAGTTCTGGAGAGTTTATGGCTCGCGTATGAATCACTCATGTTTGTCCGAGACGAAGGCGGTAGGGTTGTGATACCGTCATCACGACGCCCATGCCGCCGGGCAGCGTGACCGCGGCCTGACGTACATCCACGCCGACACCTCGCACCGAAGGAGGACGAATGGGTAGCCAGGTCGTTGTAGACGCTGCGGACACAATCACCATCAGCGAAGCGCGGTAAAGAGGCCGACTAGTGGCTCTACGTGAGTACCTACATGCGCTCAAGAACTGGCTCCTCGCGACCGGACTCGTCCTCGGCTTGCTGTGCGCGGCGGCATTCACCTTGCTCGTCACCCCGAAGTACGCCGCGAACACCACACTGTTCATCTCCGCACAGGGACTGCAGAACGACATCAGCATGGCCTACCAGGGCGAGCTGCTGGCCGAAGAGAAAACGAAGACCTACACCGAGCTGATGATGAATGATCAGTTCCGCACCGAGGTCGGCAATCGACTCCACACCGAGATCGCGCCTGGACAGATCACCGCCACTAACCAACCCCAGACCGTACTGATCACAACAACCGTGACCGACGCATCCCCCCACCAGGCACAGCAGATCGCTGACGCGGTCAGCACAGAACTCGTCGCTCTCGTCGCGCGACTCGAAAAACCCACCGACAACCCAGACGCTCCACCCACCACGACCGCCCAGGTGGCTCAGCCCGCACAGCTTCCCCTGCACCCGATCTCACCACGACCAGCATGGAACCTCGCCACCGGCGCGACCCTGGGCCTACTACTCGGCTACACAGTCTCGTTGCTCCGCCACGTACTGAACATGTCACTTGACGGCACCGCCGTCCCACTGGAGGTCAAGACACCCACCACGCTCAAGCCCGTCAAGCCGCGCGGTCGTGTCAACGCGACCGCGAGTTACGGTGGCTACAGTGCTCCGGTCCAGCCTCATGGGCCGGGTCTATGAGCCAGGGACCGCTCGCCGACCGATGCGGGATGGCCCAGAGGTGCCCATCGAACACCGTCGACGAGCTGCTCCCGCTGCCGCTACGCCTACCGATCGCTGTCACCGCTGTCCTGTGCGCGGCGACGGTGTTGATCCTCGGCTTGTCCGTCGCGGGGACCTCAGCACCGAGCAACGTAGACACGTGGGTCGGATCCGGAGTACACAGCCTGTTAGCCGATGTTCCGAACCTCTCGCCGGCCGTGGTCCAAGCAGGTGATCCCGGGCCAATCATTGTCATGGCTGCCCTGCTCGCCGCCCTGTGCGGGCTACTACGTCGCCCGTATCACGCGCTGTTGTCGGTGACAGCGCCGGCTACGGTCGGCGTGGCGACCACGCTGCTCAAGCCAGCGATCGGCCGGACCTTCGAGGGGTTCCCAGCTTTCCCGAGCGGGCACACCGCCGCCGTCACCGCACTGTCCGTGGTAGCCGGACTGCTGATAGTCAGCATGACTCACGCCCAGCTGGCTGTCGGTGCCTCCATGGCGACGGCCATAGTACTCCTCGTCGGAGCTGCTATTGGGTTGGCGGTGGTGGCGGCGAACTGGCACTATCCGACCGACGCTCTCGGCGGTTTCTGCACGGCGGTCGCCTTAGTAGTCGCGCTTGCGTTCTTGCTGGACGGGCTCCGCTTCATGTTGTACAGACCGGGTGAGCGGAGCACCGGGTGAGGTCAACGCCCCAAGCCGCTGCTTACCCACCCCCTAGCCCACGTTTTCGCAGGTCACACGTTTTCGCAGGTCACACAGTGTAGCCCCGACGGGATTTGAACCCGCGCTACCGCCTTGAGAGGGCGGCGTCCTAGGCCGCTAGACGACGGGGCCGCGATGACGCGATGACGATATTCGCTGGGGTACCAGGACTCGAACCTAGACTAACTGAACC
>JBOHFY010000514.1:0-7121 GCA_050699895.1 Pseudonocardiaceae bacterium | reverse complement strand
ATCAAGGGCTGGCCATGGGCACCGGAACAGACGCCGCCATGGAGGCCAGCGAAATAACCCTGATCCGAGGTTACCTGCGAGTGGTCGCCGATGCGATCCGGCTGTCCCGGCGCACCCTGCGCACCATCAAAGGCAACCTATTCTGGGCTTTCGGCTACAACGTCGCCGCACTCCCGCTAGCCGCGACGGGCCTCCTCAACCCCATGATCGCCGGAGCCGCAATGGCATTCTCCTCAGTCTTCGTAGTATCCAACAGCCTGCGCCTACGCAATTTCCGCCCCGCGCACGCTGCGCCATTCGGAGCCGAATCGCGGTCCCGGGACTCGCACTGACCGCCATTCGGTTCATAATAGTCCGCTAGGAGGTTAGGTCCGACGAAGTCGGTTTGATCGAGTCACGTGTGGTGCTCGGGTGTGGGGTCTGTTCGGTGGTCGGTGGGGGTGATCGTGGCTTGTGTGCCAGAAACGACACGGGGTGTCGCTGAGGGCACACAAACCACGATCATGAGGGTGTGGGGCCGGTCCGCGAGACCTTCGGGGGTTGACCGGCGCACCCACGGTGAGGTCGGGCCGGTTCGATGCCCGGCCGGGGGGATTAGAGGGGTGCCGCAGCCGGGCGGTGGCGACCGCGCTCGGCGGCCTGTTCGAGCAGCGCGTCCCCGATCTGGAACCAAACGATGCAGGGGAAGCGTCGGCGGCGCCCCCACCGGACGCGGCGGCAGGTACGGCACCGGCCCCCGCGGGTCGCGGGCTGGTGATCGAGAAGAACGGATCGCAACGCGTCGATCGCCGCAGTGTGGTAACCCACCCGCTCCAGCTCGGCCAGTTCACCCCACACCGACCGGACGAACGCCCGCGTGGCGAGGTGGGTGCGCTCAGCCAGCCAGTCCACGGTCCGGGCCGGTAAGTCGGCGTCCGGTCGCGGTGGGCGAGTCGCCATGGGTTGGTCGGGCCGGCTGGCCGCCGGGAGTCCGATGCCAGGGGACAACGGCTCAACCGGCGGCCGACCGGGGATCAGGTGGCGCTGGGATCGCAGTCGTCGCACGGACCGATGTGCGAGGTCGGGTCACCCGGTACCGGATGCCCACGCGCGCCCACGCAGTGACCCGACGGCTGGTCGGCGCTCCAGCGGACAGGCAGCAACAGGTACGCGTGATAGTCCAGCGGGGACCGCGCCCACCGCGCCGGGCGGGTCACCGGGCACCTTCTCTGCGATGGATGTCACACGTCGGGCAGATCTGGTCACGGTCTTGCGGGTAACCGGGCAGGCTCACCCGACCGAACGGCAGCGACAGCGGCACGAACTTCACCCCGCACGAGGCGGCCACCGTGCCCTCAACGCCCAGCTCGCCATGGTGCGTGTCGTGGTCACCCTTGGACCGCAAGTACCAGGTCACTGGCTGCCCGCCAAGATTGCCTCGGCCATCCGGGGGTCGGTCACGGGGTATCTCCCGTCCAGCGCAGGCAGGACACGCACATCCAGCCGGGCGCCACGTCATACAGGCTGGTGTTCCTGACTAGCCGCTGCCCGCAGCGGGCGACGTATACCCCGTCGGGGTGATCGGTGTCCTCGTCGATGGCGTGGGATTGCCAGTCCTGTGAGGACACGCCCCAGCGCGGGGCGATGCCCACCGGGTGCGCCTCGGGCGCACTGGGCACGGTGGCCGGGTGTTCGCTCATCCGAGCCACTCCCCGAGAACGTCGTTGCCCGCGCGTTCCCGCTCGGAGAGGCGGTTCCACGCTGCACCGACCGTGGTGGTGTTGGTCATGGTTGATGAGAGTGAACGATCGACTACAGGCGGGTGTTGCACCGCTGAAACGGTCTCCCGAATGGGCGGCTACACCGGCAGGCCAGCCCGGTAGGCCATCCCCCGCAGCTCCCGGCCCAGCGCGTCCCGGCGAGAGCGCGCGAGCAACTCGGCGAGGACGTCGCGGACGAACGGGTTGCGCTGCACCTCCTCCGGTGAGATTTTCTCGGCTCGGTGCAGCGCCGCAACCGCGTCGTTGCGGCGACGGACCCGGGCCAATGCCCGGCCGTAGTTCATCCAGTAGCCTGCCCGCCGCGACGATGCCTGGATCCGCTCCGGTGTGACGGTCTCGGCGAGCGCGACGGTCCGCTCGTAGTCCCGTGTTTCGACGGCGGCTGCGATACGCCAGAGTGTGACGTTGGTGGGGCCGAACGACAGGAAGAACCGGTTGCCCTCCCCCGTGCGCCCGGCGAGGTCCGCGGCGTAGTCGAGGGCCGCCTCAGCGTCGGCTGGACGCCTATCGGCGGCCGCGGTCAGCGAGGTCCTCAGGGCCAGCATCCCGGCCAGTTCCGCGTCAACGCCAGGAGTGACCCCGGCACGGCGCACGACCTCATCGGCCAGCGCGAACGATCCGGAAGCGAGCAACCGACCGCTGAGACCGAACGCGGCCACACCCAGGCTCACCGGATCGTCGAGGCGTTTCGCGGCGTCGTTGGCCAGTGCCGCCGCGACGAGCAGTAGGTCATCCGGTGCGCGCACGATGTGCAGATACGTCTGCGTACCCAAGACATGCAGCAGCACCGCCAGGTGGAGCAGGCGGGCATCGTCGTGGCCCGCATCGATGCTGGTGTGCAGGTCCGCGATCAGACCCGGCAGCGCCGCGCCCATCTCGCGGTAGGCGCACCGCTGCCGTAGGTCTCCCATCGCGTGCACCCGAGCCGACAGCTGCTCGGCGGTCTGTGCCTGGCCGTTCGCCGCACCCGCGATCACGGCCTCGAGCACGCGGCGGACCTCGGCGGTGGCGGCGTCGGTGTCACCGCTGTCCGGTAGCGGTGCCCCCTCCGGCATTCTGGTCAGCTCCGACGGGGCGATCTGGAGTGCCTTGGCCAGGCCCACGATCTCCGCGCGGCTGTCCAGCGCGCGTAGCCCGTTCTCGACCCGACTCAAACCCGCCGCGCTGATCACACCGGAGAGACCAGCGACCACCCGCAGCGACGTACCCCGCGCATTGCGAATCTGGCGCAACCGCCGACCGATCGTGCGCGCATCGTCGTCCACATCCACGACAATCCTCTCCCCCCAGGCCCCCTCGCCGACGCCCCGAGGAGCTACCCCGGGGCATGAACCTCGGCGACGAGGTGACGCAAGGCTACGCCGCGCACCCCGTGCCTGGCGGATCTGACGGTCACGACCGCCCGCGACTGCGGGCCTGTGGGCGGACATACCAAGCTACCTGCGCTCACTTAGGGTTGATCTGGCTCCGAATTGTGGTCAGTGGGGTACGTGGTTGGTGTGGCCGGCTTGGCGTAGGGCTTGGCGTAGGGTGTCTTGGGCAGCTTTTAGGTCGGCTGGGTCGGGGTGGGGGTTGGCGCCGTTGAAGTTGAAGTCGTTGATGGTCCAGGTGGGGAAAACGTGCAGGTGCAGGTGTGCTACCTCGAACCCGGCGACTATGAGGCCGGCCCTCGGCGCGTCGAAGGCTGTTTTCTGCGCCGCGCCGATGTGCCTGGCCACCACCATGAGATGGGCTAGCAGCTCATTGTCCGCATCGGTCCACTCGTCGACCTCGGCGCGGGGGACGACCAGAGTGTGCCCAGGCCGCAGCGGGGCGATGGTGAGAAACGCGACGCACCATTCGTCACGCCAGACGAACCGACCTGGGATCTCGCCCTCAATAATGCGGCTGAACAGCGTCGACACGATTCTTCTCCCTTAGGACAGCGCCGAAGATTACGATGCGGTGGAATGTTCTAGCCAGGAGCGCAGCGCGGCACCACCGTCCGCGGCGGGATCGGTGATGCTGATCCGGGGACCAGCGAACGCCCGGGAGCGGCTTGACGTCCCGCCAACCAGCAACACCGGGCCGGGATGGCGCCGTGCCAGTTGCGCGAAGTCCCCGTCGCCTGTGGCCAGCAGCAGCGGCTGGTCATCGGCGTGGTAGGCGCGGGCCAGCAGCAGGTCCGCGCCCTGCCAGCCGCTGGCCGGCAGAACCTGGGCCCTCGGCGGCCAGTCGAGAGCTTCCAACGCGGTCGGCGCACCGGCCACCACGATGTCGGCGGATGGTGCCGCCTCCAGTGCCGCGACGAGCAGACGCAGCCGCGGCACGTCGAGGTTGTCCGCGTCGACCAGTACCTGCACGGTGCGATCATGCACCAGAGGCGGCTGCACTGGTTTTCACGCCACACACGATCAGTTGTGCGAAGCTTCTCCGGTGCGGCTCACCGGACTGGACACGGCCTTTCTGTGCCTGGATCGTGGGGTGTCACCGATGCACCTTGGCGCGTTGGCGATCTTCCGACCGGTCGGCCTCGGTGATCCCGGGCGGGTGGTCGCTCTGCTGGCGGACCGGGCCCAGCGAGTTCCCCAGCTCCGTCAGCGAGTGCAACCAGCCGGGTTTCCGCTGGCTGCCGCGACGTGGGTCGATGATCCGGGATTCTGCGCCAAGGACCACATCCAGCTGCATCACCTCGACTGCCCCGGCAGCCGCGAGGGCTCGACGGCATTGGCCGCCGAGCTGATGGTCGCTCCGCTGCGGCGAAGCCGTCCGCTGTGGGAGTTTCACGTGATCTCCGGCCTCGCTGGGGGTCGTTTCGCGGTGCTGTTCAAGATGCATCACGCACTCGGCGATGGGCTGAACGTCCTGGAGGTCGGGCTCCGGGTGCTGGACGAGGTCAGGCTGCGAGACGGCGGTACCCGGCGTCGGAGCGCCGCCGATGAGAGCTCCGCACGCGCGCCGGAGCCGAGTGTGCTCTCGCGCCTGTGGCGGGTGCCCGGTGAGGTGCGCGACGTGGTCGGCAGCGTGGTGGGACAGCTGAACGACGCGGCGAACATCGCGGCTTCGGTGCTTCGCGGCGTCCGACTACCGGCACCGGGCTCCCCGCTGGTGATCTCATCCTCGGGCCGGCGGGCGCTGGCGACGGCCAGGCTCGATCTTCGGCAGATCCGCCGCATTCGGGCGCATTACGGCGGCACAGTCAACGACGTCCTGTTGTCGGTGGTGACCGGGGCGTTGCGGGACTGGCTCGTGGGCCGCGGCGATCCCGTCGAGGGAGTGATCCTTCGAGCGTTCATCCCGGTCAGCCAGCGGGCGAGGTCCGCTAGCCGCATCGGGGGCAACCGGCTGTCCGGCTACCTCTGCGAGCTGCCGGTCGGAGAGCCTGATCCTGGCCAGCGGCTGCGCACGATCCGGCGTGCGATGGAGCGCAGCAAGGCCGCTGGGAGCCGCTGTGGCGTTGGTGCGATACCGGTGCTGGCTGATCGGTTGCCCGCCGCGGTGCACCGGGTGGCGTCCCCGGTGGCCGGTCAGGGTGCGGTGTTGCTGTTCGACCTCATAGTGACCAGCGTCCCGGTGCCGAGCCTGCCGATCACGCTGGATGGCGCCGAGCTGGAGGATGTTTTCCCGATCGCGCCGCTGGTGGCCAGCCAGGCCTTGGTCGTGGGGTTGTCCTGGTACCAGGACAGCGCATTTGTGGCCTTGCACGCCGATCGGGAGGGTTTGCCTGATGTGCGGCGGCTCGCCGAGGCGATTCCGCCCTCGGCGGTCGCGCTGGACTGTCTGATCCGGTTACCCTGCGCAGGTGCCAACTTTCGACGCCGCAGCGGTAGACTGCCGGGTATCGGTCTTTCGTGAGGGTCTGCTGACCTCATTCGGCCACGACGTGACCCTGCAGGTGACGAACCTGTCCCTGGATGTGGGGGACGACGACGGGATCACAGCCGACTTCGACCCGGGCTCCTTGCGGGTGACGACTGATATCTCGGCGTCTGATCGGAAGGACATCGAGAAAAACGCCGAGAAGGTGCTCGACCCCCGGAAGTATCCGAAGATCCAGTTCCGCTCAGTGTCGGTAGTGCGCGACGGCGACCGCGCGCGCATTCAGGGAGACCTCACACTGCACGGTGTGACGAATACGATCTCTGTCGAGGCGCGCGACGACGGCGCACGGTGGAACGCCACGATCGTTCTTGACCAGCGTAAGTTCGGCATCAAGCCGTTTTCCGCCATGCTCGGTGCCCTCAAGGTCAAGCCCGAGGTAGAGGTGACCATCAGCGTTCCGCACTCGTGACGGGGGCGTGGCCCGTGGGATGACGGTGCCATGGTGAGAGCGCACCGAGCACCAGCCGTCCGCGAAGCCACCACGGCGAGGCGGCGAACAGTGCGCCCATTGCCGCGGCGTTGCCCTGGAGGTCCTCGCGGCCGGTCAGGTAGGCCCAGCGGTGCCGATGGGGTAGCGCGAAGAACACGTCGAAGAAGTCCGGGACAAGCTCCGGGGGGAAGCGCAGGAGCGACTCCAGGCCGCGGCGGCGCAGGGTGTGCACCGCCAGCGCGGCCGGGCTCCCCACCGCTGCCCACGCGGCGGCTCCGGCGGCCTCGGCACCGCCTTGGCTCAGCGCATCGTGCACGGCGGTGGCCACCCGGGGGGCTAACCGCAATGCCGTGGCGACGCTGTAGCCAGTAGCCGGGTGCACCAGCGGGCTCGCCGCCCCGAACGGCACCACCGGTCCGCGCCAGTCCCCGGGCGCTGGTAGCGGCCGGTCCACCGGGAAGCGCACCCGCTCCTCGTCGCCCGGGGCACGGCGATGCGGTGGTGGGCCAGTCGGGCGTGCAGCCGGCGACGCAGCACAGCCAGCCCGAGCCCTGGGCGGCG
Organism: Pseudonocardiaceae bacterium; assembly: GCA_050699895.1. Lineage (GTDB taxonomy): Bacteria > Actinomycetota > Actinomycetes > Mycobacteriales > Pseudonocardiaceae. The sequence goes on along the minus strand of JBOHFY010000514.1, from coordinate 509 downwards.
GGCCAGCGAGGTCTCCTCGAGCAGCACGCGGTCCGGCGGCACCGGTACCGCGTACAGGAACGTGGGCCATCCCGTCTCGCCGTGATGTGGCCGCCAGTCCATGAACAACGCGCTGCCCGGAGCCACCAGATCCCGCGCGGCGTCGGCGTCAACCAGTACGCCCACCGCAGTCTGCTCAGCGGCGCCGCGACGGACGGTTGCGCCGAGCACCGAGCGTGCCGCGCCGGTCGCGTCGAGCACTATGGCCGCCCGCCGCCCGTCGCCGCCCAGCTCGACGGTGACCCCGTCCGCGCCTCGGCGAGCCTCCCGCACCCGGCCCTTGACCACTCTGACCGGCGCGGCGGCGAGCCCGTCGCGCAGCGCGGTGTTGTCCAGCACCACGTATTCCCAGTCCAGGTGGTGCCGGGTGGTGCCGATCGCCTCGCCGCGACCGGTGGCCGCCACCGCGGCGTCAGCGTCGGCGGGCAGCTCCTCCCGCCAGGCGCCGTAGGTGGCCCGCCACGGCCGGT
>JBOHFY010000513.1:0-11859 GCA_050699895.1 Pseudonocardiaceae bacterium | reverse complement strand
GTGCCGGCCAGCCCGCAGTCCACCGTGGCCCCCGCGCGCAGCCCGCCGTGCGCGGCCACCTCCAGATCATTGCCACGACCGGTCACCGACACTCCCAAGGCGCGCAGCGCACCGACCATGAGATCGGTGTCCCGGCTGCGCAGCGCGCCCCGGACGGTGCCGCCGGTGCCGGCCAGCGCGGCCAGCAGCAGCGCCCGGTTAGTGATCGACTTCGAGCCCGGCACGGTGACGGTGGCGCACACCGGCCCCCGCGCGGGCAGCGCGACCCACGGCGGCTGGGTGGAGGTCGTCATAGCGCCATCATTGCGCACCCGGCTCGGGTGCCCGGCCATCGCGCCCGGCCAGTGTGCCAGTGGCGTGCGACGATGACCCCATGTGTGGCCGGTACGCCTCGACCAGGAGTCCCGCGACGCTGGCCGTCGAGTTCGACGCGGTCGACGGGACCGACGGCGCGGCGCCGAGGGCCGCCTACAACGTCGCGCCGACCACACCAGTGTTCTCGGTCGTGACCCGGCATCCGCGCGATCCCAGCGGAGTCCCTGACCCGGATCGGACGGTGCGCGCCGTCCGGGTGATGCGCTGGGGACTGGTGCCGCACTGGGCCAAGAACCCGGGGATCGGCTCCCGGATGATCAACGCCCGGGCCGAGAGCGCGGCCAGCAAGCCCGCGTTCCGCGACGCGGTGGCCAAGCGGCGCTGCCTGCTCCCGGCCGACGGCTGGTACGAGTGGCGGCGCAAGCAGCCCTTCTTCATCACTCCGGCGGATGGCTCCGGGCTCGCCATGGCCGGGTTGTGGTCGATCTGGCGGCCCCCGGACGCCACCGCGCCCCCATTGGTGACTTGCGCGGTGCTGACCACCGACGCGGTGGGCCCGCTCGCCGAGATCCACGACCGGATGCCGTTGATCCTGCCCGCCCCGGCGTGGCGGGCCTGGCTGGATCCGGACTGTGCCGATCCCCGCGAGCTACTCGCGCCGCCGCACCTGGTGCCCGCACTCGAGCTGCGGCCGGTGTCCACCGCGGTGAACAACGTCCGGCGCGATGGGCCTGAGCTGGTCGAACGGGTCGACCCGGAGCAGCCCGCGCTGCTGGATCTGGACCTGCCCGGGTGAGCGGACTGACCATCCCGACGCCACACGGCCCAGCCGAGGCCGAGCTGCACCACTGCTCGCGGCCCGGCGCGGAGCTGCCGTTCGGAGCGAGCGCGGAGCCGCCGTTCGGGGCGCTGCTGCTCGGGCACGGTGCTGGTGGCGCCACCAGCGCGCCCGACCTGGTGGCCACCACGAGGGCGGCGACGGCGAGCGGGGTGCACGTGGCGCTGGTCTCCCAGCCTTACCGCATCGCGGGCCGGCGTGCCCCGGCACCGGCCAGGCAGTTGGACGAGGCGTGGCTGGCCGTCGCCAGGTATCTGGCCGGCGGTGTGTTCGCCAACCTGCCGCTGGTCTTCGGGGGACGTTCTTCTGGGGCCAGGGTGGCCTGCCGCACCGCGGCGGCGGGGGGTGCCGTGGCGGTGTTATGCCTGGCCTTCCCCGTGCACCCGCCGGGGCGGCCGGATCGCGACCGGATGCACGAGCTGGCCGCAGTGGTCGTGCCGGTACTTGTCGTGCAGGGTGAGCGGGATCGGTTCGGCCGCCCCGAACCCGCCGCCGCACGCGAGGTCGTGCTGCTGCCCGGCGACCACTCGCTCAAGGCGGACCCCGCGGCGGTGGAAGGCGCGGTGGCGCGGTGGCTACAGCGGGGCCTGCGCCCGCTGGGCTGAGCAAGGAATGCGGGCGTCGTATGGGGCGTTGCTCGGGTGCGTGGTAGCCACAGCTTCGTTGGGCCGATCGCCCGGGTGGCGCGTACTCTCGACACGGTCCGAATCGAGCCTTGAAGGGATAATGGTGTCGCCAGAGCGCGTCGAGCGCAGCGCTGAGGGTCAGAGCGTCCAGGAGACGCCGGAGCAGCGCACCGCGCGCTTCGAGCGTGACGCGATGCCCTTGCTTGACCAGCTCTATGCGGCGGCGCTGCGGATGACCCGCAACCCGCCCGATGCCGAGGACCTCGTGCAGGAGACGTATCTCAAGGCCTACAGCGCCTTCACGTCCTTCCGCGCGGGGACCAACCTGAGGGCATGGCTCTACCGCATCCTCACCAACACCTACATCAACGGGTATCGCAAGCGGCAGCGCCAGCCGGTGGCGCAACCCACTGAGGAGATCACCGACTGGCAGCTCGCTCAGGCCGCGCAACACACCTCGTCTGGTCTGCGGTCAGCGGAGATGGAGGCGCTGGACCGGCTGCCCGACTCCGACGTCAAGGATGCGCTGAGCCAGCTGGCGGAGGACTTCCGGATGGCCGTCTACCTGGCCGACGTCGAGGGCTTCGCGTACAAGGAGATCGCTGAGATCATGGGTACCCCGATCGGGACTGTGATGTCGCGGCTACACCGGGGGCGCAAGCAGCTGCGCGACATGCTCACCGGGGTGGCCCGGGAGCGGGGCTTCCTGCGCGATGCGGAGGTCGCGTCATGAGTGGTGACGATCCTCACGACACCGACTGCCGCGAGGTGCTCGCGCAGCTGTGGCTCTTCCTGGACAACGAGTGCGACCACGAGCGGCGTGATCTGCTGCGGCGCCACCTGGAGGACTGCGGCTCGTGTCTGGCGGAATTCGGTCTCGAGGGGCATCTCAAGGCGTTGCTGGCGCGTAAGTGCGGCGGGGACCACGCGCCCGACGCGCTCAAGCAACGGTTGCGCCAGTCGATCCGTGAGATCATGATGCGGCAAGCCCACGCCGGGCTCTCCAGCGAGCGCTGAGCTCGCCGGTGGGCCCGCTGGCGAGCTCAGCGGGCCCACCGAGGGCCTCAGGTGTTCGGACGCTTACCGTGGTTGGCGGTGTTCTTTTTCCGGTCACGCTTCTTGCGGCCTCGCTTGGACACGACGTCATTCCTCTCTGTGTCAATCGATCATGAGGTCACTCGATCAGGGGTGACCCAGTGACCTTGGGCGACTCAGTGTGGTCGTGGGCGAGTGGGCCACGGTGCGCCATGACTGTGCCGATCGCCGGCCGCAACGCGGCCGCCGCGCACCGTGGTTGGATAACAGGGCCGAGCGCGAGGAGGGCGATGCATGACTGAGGAGATCCGGGCCGAGATGGTGGCCAGCGTGTGGAAGATCGTGGTCGCGGAGGGCGACACGGTGTCTGATGGTGACACGTTAGTGATCCTTGAGTCGATGAAGATGGAGATCCCTGTCCTGTCGGAGATCGAAGGAACTGTCGCGACATTGGCGGTCTCAGAGGGCGACGTTGTGCAGCAGGGTGACTTGATCGCCGTGGTGAGTAACGTCCGTGGTTGAGTGACGTCGCCCTCGGGTGAGGGCAGGCGGCGAGGTGGTGGGCCGAGATGTCGACCCTGAGCGAGTTGCTCGCCCAGCACACCCAGTTGTCCGGCGCAGCGGTCGGTCACCTGCAGCAGATCGTCGCCGAGTGGCAGTTGCTCGCTGATCTCGCCTTCGCTGATCTGTTGATGTGGGCGCCACTGGATGCCGCCGAGGCGCCAGCGGCGTTCCTGTGTGTGGCCCACGTCCGGCCCACCACTGGGCCCACCGTTCATCCCGAGGACGTCGTCGGCACCCGCGCCGACGACACCGAGTGCCACCAGCTGCGCCAATCGTTGCGCCATGGCGCCGTCCTGCGGGATGATCAACCGCGCTGGCTGCTCGGCGTTCCGGTGCGGCATGAGGTGGTGCCGGTGCGGCTGGGCGAGCGGTGGATCGCCGTCCTGGGACGGGAGGCCAACCTGGCGGTGCCCCGGGTGCCCAGCCCACTGGAGATCGCATACCTGGGAATCGCCACTGACCTGTGTCAGATGCTGGCCGATGGCACCTTTCCGGACGGCGGCACCACTCCGGACCGGCACGGTGGCCCGCGAGCGGGTGATGGCTTGCTCCGGCTCGACGCGGGCGGGACTGTGATCTACGCGAGTCCCAACGCGTTGTCGGCTTACCACCGGATGGGGCACGCGGCGGACCTCCGGGGTGAGCAGCTCGCCCCGCTGACCCGCGGGTTGATCTCCGACTCGTTCGATGCCGCGGAGGTCGCGCAGCGGATCCGCGCCGCGATCCAGGGCAGCCCGAGTATGCGGATCGAGGCCGACGCCGCCGGTGCCACGATGCTGTTCCGCGCGCTGCCACTGCGTCCGCGAGGACTATCAGCCGGCGCGTTGGTCCTGGTCCGCGACGTGACTGAGCTACGCAGCCGGGACCGTGCGCTGCTGTCGAAAGACGCCACCATCAGGGAGATCCACCATCGGGTGAAGAACAACTTACAGACAGTAGCCGCGCTGCTGCGGTTGCAATCTCGTCGCACCACGAATGTCGAGGCCCGCCAGGCGCTGCAGGAGTCGGTGCGTCGAGTGGCCTCGATCGCCATGGTGCACGAGACGTTGTCGATCTCTCTCGACGAGCGGGTGGATATTGATGAGGTCGTGGACCGGGTGCTTTCCATGGTCGCCGAGGTATCGGGGGAAGAAAGCCGGGTCGTCGTGCGCCGGGAGGGGGCCATGGGGATCCTGGCCGCCGAACTCGCGACGCCGCTGGTCATGGTGCTCACTGAGCTAGTGCAGAACGCCCTGGAGCACGCCTTTGAACCGGGCCGGGGCGGCGAGGTGGTCCTTCGCGCCGAGCGGTCCGCAGGGTCTCTGGAGGTGATCGTCTCCGATGACGGCCGCGGGCTTCCACCCGACTTCTCGCTGGCCCAGTCCGAGCGGTTGGGCTTACAGATCGTTCGAACCCTGGTTGGTTCCGAGCTGAGAGGGTTCCTGGAACTGCAACGGAGGGAGCCCCACGGCACTATGGCGGTCCTGCGGATACCCCTGACGACACGCCATTGACAGTGATGTTGAGGCCCGGCCGACTCACCGCGAGAGGCCTGGCGAGTGAGGAAGCCAGGCCTCTCGCGATGAGTGCTGCATGCGGATCAGACGCCGTTACGGGCCCCAGTGCGAGCGTTGCGCCGCTTCACGGCGCGCCGCTCGTCCTCGCTCATACCGCCCCACACGCCAGCATCCTGTCCGGAACCGAGTGCCCAGTTGAGGCACTCGGAGTTGACCGGGCAGCGCCGGCAGACAGCTTTCGCTTCGGTGATCTGCAACAGAGCGGGGCCGCTGGTTCCCACGGGGAAGAACAGCTCGGGGTCCTCGTCTCGGCAGGCCGCGCGGTGGCGCCAGTCCATGGTGCTTGCTCCTCGTCGATCGCGCTGGCGAACTCCTGTGTCCCAGCGCCGTCGTCGTCTGTCATTTGGGCTTGTGAATGATTTCACAATCACCCGCGATGTCAAGAGGTATCTACGGGCGCAGCTGGCCAATTCACCCGGCGGGTACCCCTGCCGCTCGAACCGGCAACCGCATGTGAAAACTATCCATCAAGCACCATTCAGACGTAGCTGTGCGTCACGGTGCCTTGATCACAACTGCCCGCTCCGCTCGGCCACCGCGATAAGATCACCACGGCACACCGCCCAAGAAACTGACTGACCGCCAGGCCAGCAAGTTTCTCAGCAACTAGTCCTACGAGCTCTAACGAGACTGCCAGCCCGAACGTTTCGGCCCAGTTTCGCGCGGGGTTGCGGGCCCACCCGTCGGGTCGGCACGACTGAGGCCGGCGGTTACGCTGCTGCCGTGACCGCGGCTGTACTCGTCCGTGCGCAGGCGCCATGAACACCGCCGCCGCGCCACGTCCGGTACGTGTCGCGGGCGTGCTGGTGGGGCTGCAGGGCTTGGCTGGTGTCGTGATCGCGGCCGGGCTGCTCGTCGCGGCGGCACGCGGATCCACCGGCCCGGTGCCGGTGGGGGCCACCGTGGCCTGGCTGGCCGGTTTCGGGGGCATTCTGGTCGTCGTGGGCGCGAATCTGGTGCGGGGCCGCCACGGTGCTCGCACTCCAGCTGTTGTCGCTCAGCTCCTGTTGCTCGGCGTCTGCTGGTATGCCGCCGGCCCGTCATCCCAGCCGGCCTACGGGGTGCCGGCCGCGGCGTTCTGCGTGGTCGTGCTCGTGCTGTTGTGCTGCCCGCCCGCACTGCGCTGGGCTGCCCGCGGGCACCGCCACGTGCACTGAACGCCTCGGCGTCGCGAGTTCAGTTGAGCTGCGCTCGCAGGCTGCGCGCCGCGTATTCGAGGAGTTCCGCGTACTGCGGCCACCGGGAGATCTGCGACTCGAGGAACTTGGCGCCGTCGAGGAAGCGGCCTTGCCGGCCGAGCGCATGCCCCAGCTCGATAAGTTCTTGGCTCCGCACCCCAGGCAGCGCCAGGCGCATCCGCAATACCCATTCCAGGTCGGCGGGACGCCCGAGGTCTCGGTAGGCGGTCCGCAGATTTTCCAGGATCCGGACGAAGATCGCCCTCCTGGGTGCGGCCGTCAGCAGGTGCCGCCCGAACGGAACGCCTCGGCCGGCCTGGTTGGCGGTGCGGAACAGTGCTTCGCAACCGGCCAGATCCAGCAGCGCGCCGCCGTTGAACGCGTCGAGGTAATGATCGGTGGCCAGCGGCCGGACGAGAAAATGACCGGGCATGCTGACGCCTTCCAGCGACACCCCGGCGCGGCGCCCCACCTCGAGGCAGACGACTGACAACGTGATCGGAAGGCCGAGCCTACGGCCCAGTACCTGATCCAGCAGCGAGTTGCGCGGGTCGTAGTAGTTCGTGGTGTTGCCGGCGAACCCCTTATCGACGAACAGCCGGTGGATGAGCGTTTCTAGCGAGTCGACGCCCTCGGCCAGCCTGTCCAGCTCGCGCAGCCAGACGGCAATGTCGAGCTCCGGCTCCGCGCCAGCGGCGATCGTGAGCGCGCCCACGTCGAGCTCCGGCCCGGGCCCACGCTCGGCCAACAAAGCGATGAAGTGCTCGACTGCGTCCACGGTTAGCTGATCGTGCACCGTGGCGGCCCTGGTGTCGATACCCGCATCCCGCCAGCCGCGCCTCAGGAGGCCTGCTTGGTCTCCCAGAAGATCTTGTCAATCTCCGAGATGTGGTCCAGCAGCTCCTGGCCGGTCCTCGGGTCAGTCGAGCCTTTGGTGCCGGAGGCGCCAGCGGCCTTGGTGGCCTTGTTGAACAGCTCGTGTAGCTGCGGGTACTTCTCGAAGTGCGGCGGCTTGAAGTAGTCGGTCCACAGTACCCAGAGGTGGTGCTTGACCAGGTCGCTGCGCTGCTCCTTGATCTCGATTGCGCGCGCGCGGAACTCTGGGTCCGCATTGGACTGGTACTTCTCCTGAATCGCCTTGACCGACTCGGCTTCGATCCGGGCCTGGGCTGGGTCATAGACGCCGCACGGGAGGTCGCAGTGCGCGGTAACCTCCAGGCGGGGGCGGTGCAGAATGCGTGACAGCGGTCCCATCGTTCCTCCCTGGCGTGTGGTGCTCCGACGTCACGCCGACCTTACTCGCGCGTGGCGTGCTGAGCATCCGCAGGCGGTGATCATTCGTGGGCACGGGGCACAACCCCCTCGGGTGGCCTTGGCGGCTCGCGGTGGTGCGCGGCCCTTCGATGTCCCCGACGCTGTGCGACGGCGATGTGCTGCTGGTCAGCCTGCGAGCCCGGCCGCGCCCCGGGGCCGTGGTGGTTGTCCAGTGGCCGCAGCGCCCCGGTCAGATGTCAGTCAAGCGCGCGGTAGGCCGCCACGCGGACGGCTGGTGGGTCCTCGGCGACAACCCCGCCGGGTCAACCGACTCCCGCCACCTCTCCACCGCAACCCCCGTAGCGGTCGCCCTCTTCCGCCTACACCCCACCCCACACCGGCTACCTCCGCATTCAGCGGGCTGAGCGGGGTAATTCGGGTACCCATTACCCCGCTCAGCCCGCTGAATGCGTGACGGCGGCGCGGAGTTGGGAGTAGCGGGTTTGGCAGGCTTGCCAGGTGGGGAGGAGTCCGGTTTGAGTTGTTTCGGCTAGAGTGGGGGCTGTGCGGTCTTTGTCGGAGAGGGTGACTTCGTGGTGGGGGGGCCAGGGTAGGCGCAGCGCGGGGTCCAGCGGGCACACTGTGTGTTCCGTCGCGGGGTCGTATCCGGTGGAACAGAGGTAGGCCATGACGGTGTCATCGGCCAGCGCGATGAACGCATGTCCGATGCCCTCGGGGAGGTACACCGCGCGGCAGGTCTCGGCGTCCAGCACTACCGACTCCCAGCGGCCGAACGTGGGGGAGCCCACCCGGAGGTCGATCGCGATGTCCAGCAGCGCGCCTCGGGGGCAGTGCACGTACTTGGCCTGGCCGGGCGGCACGTTGGAGAAGTGCACCCCGCGAATCACGCCTCGTCGGGAGGTGCTGTGGTTGGACTGCGCGAGGTGCAGCCGGTGGCCGGTGGCGTCGACGAACGAGGATTGCTGAAACGGCGCGACGAACCGACCGCGCGCGTCGGGGAAGACCCTGGGAGTGAACACAACCACTCCCGGCACCGCCAGCTCACAGAACCGCACGGCGTCCCACTGTAGCCATTGGGCCGGCGGCGCACAGCAGCCACTGGGGCGGCGGCGCACAGCGACTCCAGCCACCTGATCCGGTGACACTGTAGATCCACCGTCGCGAAGTTGGGCATCATCTGTACACAAGCGGTTGCGCAAGGCGCATAACTAATCGTCAGTTCGCGCGTTAGTGCACTCGGCAGGGTTGTGACACGTCGTTGCCAGATGTCGAAGCGCCAGTGGCGGTTGGCGCGGCGGGAGGGTAGTGCCGTGGCTGAGCGCGCTGAGCGGGTTGAGTTGGTGCCCTTATCGCTGGATCCTCGAGAGGCGACGTGGGTCGCCCCGCACCGTCCACTGGTGTCTTTCCGGCCATCCAGGCCGCTGCCGTTGGAACCGTTTCCCCAGGTCTCGGTGCCCCGGATCCCGTTGCCGGAGTCGCCCGCGCTGGTGTGCGCGGATGGTGTTGTCGTCCAAGCGAACCTGGCTGCGGTCCGGCTCGCCGGCCGGTGGCTCCCCGATGCGCTGACCGGCCTTTCGCTGCACCACCTGCTCGTGGGGCCCGATGATGGCCCCGACACGGGAACTGACGCCGAGCTGATCCGACCGGACGGGCGGGCGGTACCGGTGCGGGTGACGCGCTGGATCGTGCCGGGCACGGATCTGCTCGCGGTGTTCTTGATTGACATCTCCGACCTGTGCTCGACTGACTACCCGCTGGGCACCGGCGAGGGAGCCCAGGAACCCGCGCGACTGCTCCAGGCGCAACGGATCGCTCGGGTCGGCAGCTTCACCTGGGACTGGCCCACCAACAAGATCAGCTACAGTCCGGCCATGGGAGAGTTGTTCGCCGGGCGCTGCGTCGAGGAGGCTGACCCATTTCGCCACCTCCACCCGGAGGATCTACCCGATCTGCTCCGGCGGGTGCACGAGATGGTCGCTGACCGTGATTCGCGCGCGTTGGAGGTGGAGTTCCGAGGTCTGCCCGAGCACGGTGAGGCCTACTACGTGTGTCGCCTGTGGGCCGAGCGCTCGCACAGCGGGGAGGTCCTGCGCCTGGTAGGTACCGTGCAGGATGTCACCCGGGAGCGAGCGGTGGAGCGCGCGCTGCGGGTGGAGCGGCATCGGCTGGCGCAGGCGCAGCGGGTGGCCCGGATCGGTACCTGGGAGTGGGATCCGGGCCGCGACCGGCTGGTCTGGTCGGACATGATGCAAGAGCTCTACGGCGTGGTGGCCCGGCAGAGCACCTACCAGACCTTCCTTTCCTTGGTGCATCCCGATGACCGGGAGTGGGTGGACGGTCTGTGGCGCCAGTTGGTCGTCGACCAGGTGCCGGTGGACTGTGAGTACCGAGTGCGGCGACCGGACGGGGCGGAGCGCACCTTCCGGTGCCATGGCGCGGCCATCTCCGAGGAGTCCGGGCGCTTGCGCCTGGTCGGCACCGTGCAGGACATCACCGAGCAGCGGGCCACCGAAACCCGGATGATGCGCTCCAGCCAGCGCTTCGCCGACCTGGTGGCGATCACCCCGGTGGGCATCGGGATCTTCGATGACAACGACCGGCTCGTCGACGCCAACCAAGCGCTGTGCACACTGCTGGGCTACGACCTGGAGACGCTTCGGGGGATGAGTTCCGGGGCGCTCACCCATCCCGATGAGCGGGCTGAGCGGGTGCGCACCCTGCGCACTCATCATGTGGCCGGATCCGGGAGCTACGCGGCCGGATCCGGGAGCTATACGGTGCCGCAGCGGATCCTGCTGCGGGCCGACGGTGCCCCGGTGTATTGCGAGTTGCAGGTGTCCGCGTCGGTGCAGGACGACGGTCAGCGCTTCCTTTTGGTGATCTTCACCGATATCACTGAGCGGCGCCGAGTGGCCGAGGCACTCACGTACCGGGCGACGCATGACGAGCTCACGGGTCTACCCAATCGGGCCGCGATCAAAGACACCCTGACTGAGCTGCTCGCCTGCGCCGAGGCCGACATCGCGGTGCTGTTCTGTGATATTGACAACTTCAAGCGGGTCAACGATGCGCTCGGTCACGATGCCGGCGATGAGCTCCTGGTCGCGCTGGCGCGGTGCTTGCGGGACGGGTTGCCCGAGGGCTGCACTGCGGGGCGGCTGTCTGGTGACGTCTTCGTGGTGATCTGCGCTGACATCGCCGCCCAGGGCGGTGTCAGCTCGCTGGTCGCCACAGTCTCGGGGCTGCTGCGCACCGCCATTCCGCTGCGCGGCCAGGTGATCCGGGTGTCAGCGGCCATCGGTGTGGCGGTGCCGGACGCCTCGACCGGCACCGCGCGGGATCTGCTGCGCTTCGCCGACGCGGCCATGTTCGAGGCCAAGCGGGCGGGCACCGGGCATGTCGCGATGGCCAACGCGGCGCTGATCGCGTCAGCTGACCGGCAGGTAGAGCTGGAGTGCCAGCTTCGCGAGGCGCTCGCGCGCGACGAACTGCGGTTGCACTACCAGCCGGTGGTCAATCCGGATGGCGCGATCCTCTCCGCGGAGGCGCTGATCCGCTGGCCGCATCCGGAGCACGGGATGCTCAGCCCGGATGTGTTCCTGCCGGTGGCCGAGCAGGGTGGCCTGATGCGCGAGCTGGACCGGTGGGTGCTGCGCACCGCGCTGCGTGAGGCGCGCGAGTGGGTAGCGTGGGATGGGCGCCCCGTCGCCGTCGCGGTCAACCTCGCTGATCCCGGCGAGGGTGACTTCGTGGCCCTGGTCGCTACGGCGGTGGCCGAAAGCGGGCTGCCCTGGGGTCGCCTGGTGTTGGAACTGGTGGAGACCACGCTGATCGGCCTGCCGAGCGCGACTCGGCAGGCGATGACCGAGCTGGTCGGGCGTGGGGTGCGCTTCGCGGTGGACGACTTCGGGACCGGTTACTCCTCGCTGGCCCGGCTCAAGGAGCTGCCCGCGCAGATCGTCAAGCTGGACCGCCGATTCGTTTGCGGGGTGGATGTCGACCCGTCGGACTTCGCGGTGGCCCGCGCGGTGGTCGACATGGCGCGCGCGATGGATCGCGTCTGTGTCGCTGAGGGGGTGGAGAACGCGGCCCAGTTCCAGGTGCTGCGTGGGCTCGGGGTGGACGGCTACCAGGGCTGGTTGTTCTCCCGCGCGGTCCCGGGGCCCGAGTTCCGCGCGCTGCTCGAGTGCGGCCCGCTACTGCGCTGACCCACCTGTGGATAACCCGTGAGTGGCAATACGGGCTATCACCCGCATCGGCACTCACGGGTGTTCACTGGCGGGTGTTTAGGTTGGTGGCATGGACTACACGCAACTGGGCCGCAGCGGCCTCTTGGTGTCCCGCCTGTGCCTGGGGACGATGAACTTCGGTCCGGAGACCTCGGAGGCGGACAGTCACACGATCATGGATCGGGCTCACGAGCAGGGCATCAACTTCTTCGATACCGCCAACGTCTACGGCTGGGGTAAGGG
>JBOHFY010000512.1:0-7435 GCA_050699895.1 Pseudonocardiaceae bacterium | reverse complement strand
GTGGTGGTGTTGGTGATGAGGTTGACGATGGTTTGGTAGGTTTCGAGGGGTCGTCCTCGCCAGTTGAGGGTGATTTGGGAGAAGAGTCGGTGTTCTATTTTGTTCCATTTGCTGGTGCCGGGTGGGTAGTGGCAGACGGTGATGTGGAGTCCGGTGGCGGTGGCGAGTCGGGCGAGTTCGTATTTCCAGAGCCAGGGGCGGTGTCCGTTGGAGCCGCCGCCGTCGGCGGTGATGAGGAGTCGTCGTGTGTTGGGGTATTTTTTCTGTCCCATCTGGTGCCACCATTGTTCGATCGTTGCTACGGCGAACACGGAGGTGTCGTGGTTGACGCCGACCGAGACCCAGGCGCTGTCGTCGGCGATGTCGTACGCGCTGTAGGGGATGGTTTTGCCCTCCGCCGGTTGGGGGAAGTCGTAGGTGGAGACTTCTACCGGTTCGCTGGTGGGTTGCCACTCCTGTCCGGCTTGGGCGAACTGTCCGGCCAACGAGGTAGGCCGTCAGGCGAGGTGCCAGCGGTGCTGGACCTGACCCGACGGCCCCCTCCCGAACCGGACGGGCTCGTTTTCCGAGCATCCGGCTCTCCAGTGACTATTGCGTGGGTGTCGCGGTTGGGTGTCCGCCGTGGATTGCTGCGTGGCAGTCGGCGCAGACGATGAGGCTTTTCCTGCGCTTTTTGGCCATGAGTTGGTCCCAGGCGGGCTGTGGGTGCCCTGGTCTGTCGAGGTCGGCGAGCTTGCGGACGTGGTGGGCGTCCACCATGGCGCCCGTGTTCTTGCATAGCTCGCAGCGTCCGGCGAGATGCCGGGTGACCAGCTCTTTTCGCCGGACAGTGACCGGGGCTGGGACACGGTCGGTCAGGACCGCGTTCCTTTTTCGCCGTAGTGGAATCCCGCCGAACCGTGCGGTGAGTGGTTTGCGACCTGTGCGCTTGACGTTGACTTCGAAACACCTGCGCGGCCCGTACGGTGTGGGGATGGTGGTCTTGTAGCGGTCCGCCATCTTTGTCACTGTCGAGTCGTGCTTGCAGGCCAGTGTCTTGAGCATGGAGGTCTTCATCACCCATTCCAGTCGGTTCAGTCGGTAGACGTCACCGGCTAGCAGGTAGTACTCCACCAGCCCCCGGTACTGCGCACCGTAGGTCCTGACGATCGTGTGGTCGTCTTCGTTGACCATCTGGTTGCGTCGCTCGGGTTTTCCGAGCTTGAGGTAGGGGGCGCTTTTGGCCTTGATCACATCGAGGGGCACGCGCAGGCCGACAGTGCCGTTAATGGAGCGGCGAGTGCCGGTGATCTTGTGATCGGCGTGCTGAACGGTGATTTCGTAGCCGAGGAATCGTGCCGCGCCTGTTCGGGCGTGGGTGATCAGTGTTTTCTCCTGTGAGAGTTCCAGGTTGAGTTCGTCACGCAGGAACGTCGCCAGGCGGATCTTGATTTCCTCTGCTTCGGCCTTCGGTCCGGTGAATCCGAGGAGGTGGTCATCGCAGTACCGCACGTAGCGCAGCCGCCGAAACCCCGGATCGCCGGGGTCCTTGCTTGGCAGGCTCCGCCGTTGCTGACGCAAGGCACGCACCGTGGGGCGGTCCCCGCGTCTGAGCGCCCGGGCGAGCTGTTTTTCCACTTCTTGGTAGTCAGGGTTGGGTACCCTGCTGGTGCCTCGGGTATATTCTGGGATGAGGACTGTCTCGACATAGTTGTCCAACTTGTGCAGATAAATATTGGAGAGGACGGGGGAGGTTACGCCGCCTTGTGGAGCACCTGACAGCGTTTCGTGCCATACCCAATCCTCCAGGTATCCGGCTTGGAGCATGTTCCGCAGCAACCGCAGGAACCGGCCATCGTGGATGTCGTCCGCTAGCGTGGATAGCATGATTTCGTGATCGAGCGATCCGAAGCAGTCGGCGATGTCGGCCTCAATGAACCAGGTCGTTCCTGGCCAGCGAGTCGCGACCTCTGACAGTGCGGTGTGGCAGCCACGTTCGGGCCGGAACCCGTGTGACCGGTCGGAGAACTGTGGCTCGTAATACGCTTCAAGAAGCAGGCGGATCACTTCGCCGACAAGTTTGTCCGACCACGACGGCAGTCCCAGCGGTCTTTTCTTCCCGTTCTTCTTGGGAATGTATGTCCGCCGGACGGGCTTGAACCGGAAGCGTTCGTGGCGCAGCGCATCGATGATGCGCCCGATCTTGCCCAGGGACATGCCGTCGACGGTCTCGCCGTCAGGCCCGGGTGTCATGGCCCCCTTGTTAGAGTACAGACGCCCGTAAGCGAGCAGATACAACTGCGGGTTGAACAGTTGCCGATACAGTCGTTCTAGCGGCAGGCCACGCCTTCCGCGTTCACGCAGGACATCCAGTACCGTTGCGGCCTCACGCATCACGCGCACCTCCTAGCCTTAAATGTCCGATCACCTGGCCCCCTTCGCCCGACTGCGGACGGCTTTCCCGTCCTCCTTGGTGGGGCGCTAGTCCCACGACTACTACGAGGCTTCTGTCACCATAAGACACCTGGCTGGTGCCCGTTAGGTGATCCCACGTTCGTCCTTGCCATACGTCATAGAGCGACTTAGGTGCCCCATTCATCCCCTTAAACTCCTTCATTGGGAGTCGCTCCGCGCCACGGAGGTTGCGTCCGATAAGAGCTGACTCGAATGCATGACACGGCGCTGGTTTCAGGTACATTTCCGGCGGACGAAAAGTTGCGTCTTCTGGGGATTGGGGTTTAGGCAGTCTAGCTTTCACCGTCTCGCTCGGGTCCCGCAGCGCCCCGTTCCTCGTACCTGGACACGGCCGCTGCTTCACTGGCATGCTACGTTCCCCGTTTCCTTTCGGATCTAGGTAAGCCATTAGACCCAGGAATGTTCCTCCGAATTCCTCCTAGCTGGGCTAGGGATATGGCAAGGCGCTTCGTGGCGCAGGCTCTTCCTTCTTGGTGTCGACGCTGATCACCGGGTCGCCGCTGGCCAGGAACTGTGTGGCCAGGCTGTTGATGTATCGGAACTGGGCATCGCGATCGGGGTGCTGGGTGCCTTCGAGGGTCTTGCGGTTGCCTTGCAAGCTGAACCCGATCGAAGCCAGGATTTTGGCGACCACGGAGTGGCTGATTGCGTGTCCCATCGTGGTCAGCTCGTCGGCGAGGTGACGAGTCGATTTCGTTGTCCACCGCAACGGCGACTCGGGATCTCCCCGGGCGCCCGGCTCGATCAGCGAATTCAGACTGCCCAGTAGCTCCGGGTTGGCTGTCTCTGCTTTCTTACGCCCACCACCGGGGGCTCGAACACGCCGATTCGGATCTCGCGGGGCATCGGCGAGAAGTTCTTTCATCCCGCGGTTAATCGTTGAGCGCGACGCACCTGTCGCCTGATGCACCGCGGTGATACCGCCCCGTCCCCAGGATTGCGCTTCCGTCGCCAATGCCAACCGTCGATCGCGTTCATTTAGCCGAGGCAGCAAGACCCTCAGGCGGGCTGCCATTTTCTGGAAGGCGTCGTCGCGCACAACCCCATATTAGCCTTCGACGCAATTCGGTCGGGGTGACACTCTGCGCATTATGGAACATTCACTCGAAAGTATTAGTTATTTACTTACAGTAACTTAGGCAGCCAATGCACAACTTTCCTTTCACTGCTCAACAAACCCAAACAAGCTGTCGAAGCCGCGACCAACGCCCAAGCGCGATACGACCGCACCTACGTAGGCGGCTACACCCACTGCCAGATACGACTAGGCCACGCACTCGTCCTCTCCCAAGACATCACCGAAGCCGCCCGCGTCCTCAGCGACGCCGCCCACCACGCCCACCTCTCCCCACGACTCACCACAGAACTCCACACCGCCCGAACGATGATGCGACCCTGGGAAAACACCAAGGTTGTGAAGGAACTCGATGCCCAACTGGAAATGCGCGGACTCAGGCCAACACGTCAAGCAAAATACACGACACCAGGATCAAGGGGCCTGTGATATTGCCCTCGTTTTTCGCACATCTGATCTGGGCGGCCGTGACCTCGGTGAGCACGGGCCGTGCGGCCCCGGGCCAGCTGCGCGTGTGCCCCCCGGAGACATCCTGGCCCCGATGACATGAGCGATCAGCAGGACTGGCACCGCTTCCGGAAACTCACCTAGCTCACCAACAACTGGCAGCGGCCCGGTTGGACCGATGGCCGCACGTCTTACCATTGGCTACTGACCCTTGATAATGAGCCGGGACTGGCCAGCTTAGCGCGGCGGTGTCAAGCACGTTTTGGCGACCTTCCGATGCTTGACCTCGTACCGCCAGACGGCCTGCATCTGACGCTGCAGAAAGTTGGATTCACCGACGAAATAGACAGCTCCCAATTACAGGCTGCGGCCAATACGACGGCTCAGCGCTGCACAGGTCTCGCATCGTTCGTGCTTCACATTGGGTGGCTCGCCGGCTCGCAAGGTGCCATCCGTTTTACAGCGTTGCCTGTCAAGACAGTAGTTCGCGTGCGTCATGTCGTACTTGAGGCTCTAGGAGACTGCGGCCCGACGACGAACCAGCCCGCAGAATCAACTGCTTTCTGGCCGCACGTCAGCATTGCCTACTGCAATAAAGCCACGCCCGCGACACCGGCCATCGAGCGAGTGGCGCCTTTGCGGTCGTTGGCACCGGCCAAGGTGCACGTACATACGTTAGACTTAGTAGAGCTGCAACGCGATGGTAAGAAATATCGCTGGAACAAGATTGCACAGGTGGAACTGGAACAATGACTACCAGAAATCGACACATCTGCATTTTCACGCTGGGTAGCCGTCGTGTAGGTAGGTGGTGCAGCGGGATTCTAACGCCTGTAGCGCGGCGTTTACGCGCCGCCATACGTAGGGCCTGAGTCGTCGTTCCGCCTGGGTGGGGGTACAGAATTCGTATGCCGCGAGCTCGCCGTCGGTGAGACGCAGGGCGGAGGCTTGTTGTGTGGTGAGTGTGCCCGCGCCGAAGATGAACATCAGCGAGTCGTCCCATGGGCCGTGTGGTGATACCCAATCCACACACAGCAGTGTCACGTCTTCGGCGCGCACGGTGTGGCCGAGTTCTTCTTTAAGCTCCCGCAGGAGGGCGTCTAGCGGTGGCTCATTCGCCTCAGCCATACCGCCGGGAATGTCCCAGTCGGGCTTGTATCGGGGATCGACGAGCAAAATACGGCCGTGTTCATCCCGGAGGAGCGCATCGGCGCCTACACGCTTGCGGGCTTGTTTAGCGTTGCCTTCGGCGAGGTGTTTGCGCCACGCTTCTGGATCACGCTGGTATAGCGGATTTTCGGCGTTCATGTCACCTCCATCGAGTCGACAGTCGACCTGCGCGTGTCACTTGGGGAGCCATTAATTCAGCCAGGCTCGTTGACGCAGCGCCTCGCCGAGACATTCCGAGAAAGCTTTTACCGCCGCGTTAGCGTGGTGCGGCACGAGGAGTCGGTGAACGTCACGCAGTTGTTCAATAACCTGGTAGGAGCTTAGCGATTGAGTAGCGTCGAGCACGTTTTGCGCCACGGTGCACGCCCGTTCGGGCTGACCTTGCTCAACGAGCACTGCGACGAGCATGAGTTGCCCTAACGCGCGGCTACGGGTGTAGCCGACCGGCCGGAGTTCAATAATACGTTCGGCGTGGCGTTGCGCCTGTGGGAGCTTTCCGAGTTGGCGCGTACACCGCGCGGCTTCGCTGGCGAGTGAGCCTTCATCGAAATGGCTGACCCACGCCGACGGCTCCTCGTCGTAGCTGTACCCTAGAACTTCCTCGGCCCGCCCCAGGAGCGCCAACGTTTCGGAGGGTTTGCGCAAGGCCGCGAACCCTCGGGCTTGCGTGGCAAAAACACGCGCCTCAAGAGCGGGATTGCGCGGACCGCCCGATAGGGCATCTTCTCCAGCGCGAGCGAGCCGGATAGCGTCATGTGGCCGCGAGGTGTGGTGTGCCAGGTGGCTCATACTGGTGAGCACATGCGCGCTCAACTGGCGGTCTCCTCCCACCCGGGACATGTCCAGCGCCCGCCCGAAGTGCCTTCGTGCCTGGTCGTCACGTCCGGCATCATGGGCCATCCAACCGGCCATCTCGGTCAGTGCCGCAGCGGCGGTAAATACCACC
Organism: Pseudonocardiaceae bacterium; assembly: GCA_050699895.1. Classification (GTDB taxonomy): domain Bacteria; phylum Actinomycetota; class Actinomycetes; order Mycobacteriales; family Pseudonocardiaceae. The sequence goes on along the minus strand of JBOHFY010000512.1, from coordinate 1,343 downwards.
TTACCCTCGATGCCGTGATCTCCGCCGAACAGTTTGGGCGCAACGTCGCTGTGGAGGTAGCCAACGACCGTGGCGTACAGATTCCCGCCGCCGACTTGACGATCCGCTAAGCGGAACGTGTGCATCGCCGCCATATCTGAGCCGTCAACTTGGCTAGCGTGACCCTTCACCCGTACCAGGTAGAAAGGGCCGGTCGCAGACAGCGGCACCGGTGGCGAGGACACGGCCATGTGAGGATTCGGGGCGACCGGGTGCCAGGTGTGTCGCTGTTCGGGAAGTTGGAACCACAGCAGGTGAGCCGGGATACCAAGAGTCCTGGCCCATTGGATCAGTTTGTCGAGGTCTTTGACGGCCGGGCCGTTTTCGACGCGGCTAAGCTGGGCTTGGGTGGTGCCCACCCATCCGGCGACGATTTCCTGCCGAAGCACGCGGCCATGAAATGGATGGTTCCGGTAGGCGTAAATGACCGCACCGATGTGCCAACTGGCGAGCGCATCGCGCATGCGGAGGTCCTCCCAGAATTCCGCGGGCACGGTGGGAGGGCCGGTCACCAGGTCGCGTGCCTTCGTTGTGCACGCGGCGCATTCGCTATTCCGGTTGTCCCGGGCTAGACGCGTACTGCACAAGCGGCAGTATCGCGTGGTGCTGGCATTCATGGATCGAGTTTAGGCCCCGGTCACCGGCTGGGCGGCGGGATGCAGGGGTGGGAGGGGCCCGAAGGACTCCGCCGGGAGGCGGGTGAGCCGACCGTCTTCGACGACGTTCCAGCCGAACCAGCGCCAGGCCCCCACGCTGGCCCTGACGAGCTGGTCGGTGACGGTGTCGAAGACCGCGATCTCGCCCCCCGGCAGGGTGACAATCCTGAACCCGACGGACAGCCCGCTGGTGGCGTCCCAGACCCGCACACTGCCGTCGAAGCCGCCGGTGAGCAGCCGGGTGCCGTCGGGAGACCAGGCCACCGCCAACACCCAGCCGGTGTTGCCGGTGAGCTGGTGCAGGAGTTCTGCGGTAGTGGCGTCCCAGACCCGCGCGCCGCCGGTGCCGCCGGTGAGCAGCTGGGTGCCGTCGGGGGACCACGCCACCGCCTGCACTCCGCCGGTGTGGCCGGTGAGCTGGTGCAGGAGTTCTGCGGTAGTGGCGTCCCAGACCCGGACGGTGCTGTCGGTGCCGCCAGTGAGCAGCCGGGTGCCGTCGGGAGACCAAGCCACCGCGTGCACTCCGCCGGTGTGGCCGGTGAGCTGGTGCAGGAGTTCTGCGGTAGTGGCGTCCCAGACCCGGATGATGCCGTCGGTGCCGCCAGTGAGCAGCCGGGTGCCGTCGGGAGACCAAGCCACCGCCTGCAC
>JBOHFY010000511.1:0-9445 GCA_050699895.1 Pseudonocardiaceae bacterium | reverse complement strand
GGCTGTTCGCCAGGACGATCTCGACGATCCTGGGCGGGCAGCTGCTGGCCGACGCCTCGGCGTTCGTGCAAGCCTTCGACACCATGTTCGGCGGGTTCCGGGAGCGCGCCACCGCGACCTACCAGCTGCTGCGCGCTCCGGGAACGGCGTTCGTGGTGATTGCCACCCCGGAGACCGACGCGGTGCGCGAGGCGGCCTACTTCGTGGACCGACTGGCCACCGAGTCGATGCCACTGGCCGGGCTGGTATTCAACCGGACACATCCGGTGCTCGCCGACCTGCCGGCGGCGCGGGCCGAGACGATGGCGCAGGAGCTGGAACGAGCGAGCCCAGCCGCCCATTCCGCCCCGCTGGCCGTGGCGGTGCTGCGGTTGCACGCCGATCGGGTCGCCCTGGCCGGGCGAGAACGCCGGCTGCTGGCTCGGTTCCGCGGGGCACACCCAGCGGTCGCGGTGGTCGCGGTACCGGCGCTAGCCGTCGACGTGCACGATCTGCCGGCACTACGCGGCATTGGCAGATTACTCGCGGGAGAACACCTCGCGGTCAGCTGCGGCTGAGCTGCGAGCTAGGGCTGTGGGCGTGACTGCTGGCGACGGTTGTGGCGGCGCAGGATGAACGGCAGCCTCATCGATTCCCATTTGTCGGCTAGGCCCATCTTGCTCACCCCCGTCAAGCGCTCTTCGAAATGGATGGGCACCTCGACGGCCACGTACCCGAGGCTTGCGCATCGGTAGTTCATTTCGACCTGGAAGCTGTATCCGTCGCTGCGCACGTTGTCCAGGTCGATCTGAGCGAGCACATCCGCCCGCCACACCTTGAATCCCGCTGTGACATCCCTAATACGCAATGCGAGGATCGCGTTCACGTAGAAGTTCGCGAATGCTGACAGGAACCGCCGATCGCGCCCCCAGTCGCTACTCAGGCTCCCTCCGTTGACGTAGCGACTACCGATGACGACTCCAGCGTCGAGCGACCGCAGGGTCCCCAGCATGCCGGGGATCGCCTCGGGAGGATGCGACAGGTCAGCGTCTATTTGGGCGACGTAGTCGAAGCCCCGCTCCAGCGCGGCACTCATGCCCGCGACGTGCGCCCGCCCGATACCGGCCTTGCCTGGCCGGTGCAGGACGACCATGCGATCCTGGCCCTGCTGGTTCTCGGCTGCCGCGAGGTCATCGGCGATGGCGCCGGTTCCGTCCGGCGAGTTGTCGTCAACCACGATGACCGTCAGCTCCGGCAAGGGCAGCGCGAACAGATGTTTCACCAGGACAGGGAGGGTATCCGCCTCGTTGTAGGTCGGGATCACCACAGCCAGCTTGCTGCGGCTCCACTCCGGCGGAAGCTCGGCAACGCGGGGACTCGGGCTCACCTCACGAACACCATCCTCAGCTGGGGGCACCACGGTAACAGTCGCGGGCGCCCCGCGATGACGTCCGAGCTTAGCAGTCGGCTAAGACGAGGGGAGCACTAATTCTTCTGGGTGAATCGCGCAACCGGTCAGCGGGCCACCATCAGTTCCATGCTGACCGAAAATAATGGAAAGACACCAAGCGGTGTCATTGATTTTTTAGTGCGGGGTGCGGAGTGCGGCGCGGCGGCCCAGCATGTGCCGCGGCTCGGGCACACCACAGGCGACGAGAACCTGACGTGCGCACCTCGGCCCAGGGAAGGTGCCCGATGAGTACTCCCGACGAGACGTTCCGCGCGACACTGCGGGGCCGGACCTCGGAGGGTGAGCCCAGCAGCCTGTCGCTGGTCGTGGCATGCTCGGTCGCGCGCTGCGTGACATCGCCAACGCAGCCAACGCAACCGAGGGCCGCACCCCAAACCGTGATCATCTCCTGCCGGCCACGGTGGGCGGCACCGGAGGGCGTTGCTTGCTTTGCCGATGAGTAGCCTGTGCGTCGTGCTGTCCGTCAACCGTTAGTCAGTGTGCCAGGCTGGGGAGGTGAGTTAGGTCACCGATGATAGGCTCTCTACGCGCGGAGTTTGCCATCGCAAGTGCCGACGAGCCCGATTCCGGTGGGCTCACGCACCCCGTCGGCGACCATTTCACCCCGGAGAAATATGCGCCCCCATATCTCGTGGTCTGACCTGCGTGGCTGTACCGTTGGCATCTACGGACTTGGTCGCGAAGGCGAAGCGAATGTGCGGGCCGCGCTCTCCAGAGATTTAGATCCCATTCTTGTCGACGACAACCCCGCTCGTGCTGAGATCAGTGGAATCTCTATTATTTCGTCCTGTCCCGACGGTATTAATGCGCTTCTTCGGTGTGACGTTGTTGTTAAGACTCCCGGCATCTCTCGTTATAGCGATCAGATTAGTTTGCTCGAGCGGTCAGGAGTCGCTGTCGTGGGAGGGGTCGGTCTGTGGCTACAAGAGGCTGATCTGTCGAAGGTGCTGTGCGTCACGGGAACTAAGGGCAAGAGCACCACGGCGGCGATAACGGGTCACCTCCTCGCTCGACTTGGCTATCGATGCCTAGTTGGCGGCAACTTTGGGCTGCCACCTCACGACACGTATGCGGAAGGTGATTATGACTACTGGGTGATTGAGATATCTAGCTATCAGGCTACCGACTTGGCTTGTTCTCCTCCGGTCGGAGTTGTCACATCCCTGCACGCCGATCATCTGCCCTGGCATCGAGGAGACCCGGAAACCTACTTCAGGGACAAGCTGTCCGCCACTTCGCAACAGGGAAGCAAATTAACAATCGCCAATGGGGATAGCGACCTGCTGCGCGCTCGCGGTCACCTACTTGCTGATTCCGTCAGGTGGGTATACGCAGACGACGATCCGACTGGAAGCTGGATGGGGGAACTGAATCTTCTCGGAGCGCACAATAGGCGGAACGCCCTGATCGCTCGCGCGTCTCTCGAAGCAATCGGCGTTCCCGAAGCTCACGACGATGATCTTATGAGATCTGCCGCAAAGAATTTTCGTAGTCTTCCTAGTCGCCTGAACGTTGTTGGATCTGTCGGTGCTGTTACCTTTGTTGACGACAGCCTGTCGACAAACGTCCTCCCCACCGTCGCTGCCGTCGAGGTCTTTCCGGGCCGCCGTGTAGCTCTCATTGTGGGCGGTCAGAGTCGCGGAATCGACTATCACCCACTCGGCACCGCCTTGCGGAGCCGAGTGGTGGATCTCATGCTCCTTACCGTGCCTGATAATGGTCCAGATATTCGTCGCCAAGTGGAGGACGCGGGCTTAGGTGATCACGTTGAGACCGTAGACGCCGCTAATCTTGCCGAGGCTGTGCAACGAGGTTATCAGTGGGCTCGACCCGATGGGATCGTGTTACTCTCACCGGCAGCACCAAGCTTTGGCCGCTTCCGTGACTATCACGAGCGAGCCGCCGTATTCACGGCCGTGATGGAAACTTGCCGGGATCTTGGTGGCTAACAGTAACGATTCGGCGCGGGTATGGATAGCTCGATGATGTATGTATCGGCGCCATGTGAGCATGGGTGCCACGGTAGCGGCGTGCGGTTGGTCACCGACAGGTAAGCCGCGCTGGGTACCAACGGGAAATGGTTGCGCGGTCCCTGCACGGTGATCAGCTGGCCAGCCCGGGCGTCGGTGTGCACCTCAATTGACCCGCCGCGCCCTACCAGTACCCGCAAAACCGCGATTCGGTAGGAAAGGGTGTCGGCCGGGTCACCGCACAATGAATAGTGCCGGCGCCGGCCCGAAGGCAAAGCCACCTCGATATGCGCACCTGGCTCCCAGTTCGGTAGGGGCGCGCCGTCAGGTGAATGCAGTCGCAACGAGACGACCTTGTCGGCCTCCCACGTCGTCTGACCGATGCGTAGCCGCATTCCGGTCTCCACCGTGCGGGTGGCCGGCGGTGGCGGCGGATCGATGTTCCTGGGAGTCGCGGTGTGCTCCGGGTTCTTTGGTTCCCGCACGGCGGTTCGCGCGGTGAGTAGCCGCACTACCGCCAGGAACAGGATCACGGCCCCTACCACCAGGCCAGTCCAGTGCAAGACCGGCTGGGTGGTGTCGCTGCCCGCCAGGACGGTGTGTGCGCTGGCCAGGATCCACACCGGAAACGCCAGTAGATGCACCCGACGCCACCACCGCCTGGGCAGCGCGCCCTGCGCCCATGAGGTCAGTATCACAGCGGTGAGCAGGTAGAAAGCCAGCGCCCCCAAGCCCTGCGCCACCGGGTTAGCCCGCCGGGCGAACGGGACGAGCAGCTCCCGCAGGCCGATCTGCAGCGCAGGGGCGGTGAGCACCGAAGCCAGGTGGATCACGGTGAACACCACCGCCAGCGCCCCGATGAACTCGTGGAGTCCCCGCGTCCACTGACGCGAGCTACCCTGGGCCAGTTGCGTGCTCATCAGCAGCCCACCCGCCACCGAAGCGCTGAGCAACACCCAGGCCAGCAGTCCGGACGCGCGGGCCACATACCCCCACACCGCGGGGTCGAGCTGAACCCGCGACATGGGCGGACCGGCTACCCGAGCCATCAGCGCCACCAACGTCACCATGCCGGCGGCGCAGACTCCCCCAGCCCAGATCCGCGAAGCACCAGCCGGCCGAGCCGGCGAGTCAATCATCGTGGCCGCTCACGGGGTGGTTTCCGGCCGCCGTCTTCGGGTCACGCTCCGGCGATCGGCCCGGTGCTGTGTTCTGGGCGCTCGACGGCCCGGAAGCGCCGGCGTCGACGGCCGGCTGGGCGATCCCCCGATGGGCGGGCTCCGCGCCGCGGCGACCCCGGCCGAGCAATATGCCGCGCAGTTCAGGGAACACCGCGGCTGTTATCCACCGCCAGACAGCACCGGTGGCCGGCTTCGGTGGGGCAGCAACCGGGACAGCACCGGCAGCCGGAGGCAGCTCAGCGGGGTTCGGCACTGGCGTGCCGGGGGCAACCGTCGGGGTAACCGGACTGCTGTGATCACGCGGTGGGACGGCGGCACCACTCAAGTTGGTCGTTGCGGGCACCGGCGACATCGGAACGCTCGCCGAGGAGCTCTCGCCACCGCCGCCGGTTGGGGAGGGCGGATTGCTCCCCATCGCCGGGCCCCCTGCTGCCGGCCACGTTTCACCGCCACCCGGTGTCGGCCTGGGTTTATTACCTTCCGCTTGCGGCCCGGGCGTGGTGACCGGCGCCGGCGGTGGCCCGAAGACGTGCGTTCCCACCCCGAACGCACCGAAGAGCGAGCCCACCACGAGCGCACCGGCACTCGCCGTCAGTGCGATTGAACCAGCCCAGGCAATTGCTCGACGTCGCTCCATCGCTGCTCCGTTGAGGACCCCTTGGACAGGATTAGGGGAGGCTAACTTAACGAGAAGCAGCGGTCTAGCCCAGAGCCGCCGCCGGCTGCTCGTCGCCACGCACCGTCCGACTGGCGCCGAGCTATCTCCGCTGAAGCTCCACCGGGTATCGGCTGGGTGCCTAGACGCCGCTGTGAGCCGGCATCAGGTGCAGTGGTACTGGGTCCACGTTTCCGCCACCTCTGCGTCGGCAAGCTCATGGCTGAGCCACCGCAGCTCAGAAGGGAGGCGGTTCGTCGGGGTCGACGGCATGCGCCGGTGGCGATGGGGAGTCAGGTTTGGGTGGTGGCCGGTACAGGATTGGCCAGTTCTCGTCGAAGGTGACCGGCGGCGCATGGTCGGGGTACTGCTCGGGGCGGGGCAGCGGGCTGAGCAGGTCGGTGATGATCGGCTGGGGGCGGGTGTAGTAGACCCGACCCAGCGGGCTAGTCCAGACGAAATTCCCGGGGGCGGGCTGGCGCAGCCGCCACCCACCTTCGTGTTTGAGCCGGTGGTCGTGCCGGCACAGCGGGCCGGAGTTGTCTTCGGTGGTGGCCCCGCCGTGAATGTGGTCAACGGTGTGGTCGAGGTCGGCGTGCCGGGCCGAGCAGCGGCACCCCGGGTAGACACAGGTCCGGTCCCGGATCTGGACGTGGCGGCGCAGCACCGCCCCGGCGAACCGGGCGGACGGGTCCTGCACCCCCGCACCAGCCGGGGCGTCGACGGCGGCGGTGCGGTACTGGGTGGCGATATCGCCAATCACTGCGGCCCACGGTCCACACGTCTCGGGGTGCGCGGCCAGTTCGGCGAGCAGGGTGGCCGGGATGTGCAGTTCCACGATCCCACCCCGGATCGGCTCCCACCCCTGGTCCGAAGCTGGAAGCCAGACGCCGGGGTCGCTGTCCCGCCTGTTGCTCTTGGGTGCGCTTGGGCGGCGGCGGGTGATCCCGCCCAGGATCAGCCGCCCTTCCGGGTCAGTGATCGTGTAGCGCCACTCGGCCCGGTGCTGGGCAGCTGCCAGGGCACGGGCAGTCTCAGCGGTGACAGTGCCCCACCCGGGAATGTCCCCGGGGTGGCGGTCGTGCCCGAGCAGAGTGGACAACCCCACCCGCAGCTCCACCCCCACCCGAGTTCCCGGGGCACCGGACCGGGCACCCTCTCCAGCCCTTCCGGCAGTGGAGGTGTCCGTGGCGGGGGTGTGGGTCTCGGCCGCAGCGTCGGCGGCGGAGCCGACGTCACCACCGGCTGCCTCCTCGGCCTCCGGGTCCCTGCCAGTCACTGGGTCATCGTCAACTCTTGGGTCATCGTCGGTCACCAGGGCACCGTCGGCTGGGGCCCCGTCGGCGACAACGCTGTCGTCTGGGGTGGGGCGCTGCGGCGCGTCGTTGGGAGTGGGCTGCTCGGGGGTGGGTTGGTCGGCTGAGGTGGCCTGGGCGAGCAGGTCGGTGATGATGTCCTCACGGCTGTGGTGGGTCCAGCGCCCGTCGAGCAGTCCGACGTAGATGTCGGCCCGCAGTGGCCCGATCCGCCCCCGATACCCCGCCCGCTTCGCGGCTTTGGCGAGGTCCTCGATCCGGGCGCACGCCGCCGCGGCCTGTTCCGCGGGAAGCCGCCGGCCGGTCACGGTCGCGGTGCCGTCCTCGTCGAGGTACCCGATCACGTCCCGGTCCCGCACCGCGGCGGCATACCGGCGGGCGGCCCACTCGGGATCCAGCGCAATCGCCAGCTTTTTGATCCGCGCCGCCAGCTCCCCGGTGGTCAACCGCCCCGCGTGCGGCAGCAGCCGCTCGGCCACCAGCCGGGCCTGCTCCTCGGTCAGCTCCGCGCACAACTCCGTGAACAGCCACGCCTTGCCGCGGCAGATCTGACCGGTGTCCAGGGCGGCGAACACCGCTGGTAGCCGTCCGAGTAGGGATTGGGCGAAGTGGTACTCCCGGTCAGCGGCGTTGCGGGTCCAGGCCAGAGCCGCACGGATCTCGTCCGCCGCTGACACCAGGGGCTCGCCCTCGGCGGGCAGTTGCGCCAGCCGCGCCACCTCATCCGGGCTGGCATGCGGATCACACCAGCCGATCTCGGCCATCACCGCTAACAGCCGGGCCTGCTCATGCGCCAACTGCCGGGCCCGCGCTTGCAGCACCTCGACCAGATCCGACCCAGCCAACGCTCGAAGATCCAGACCGGCCAGCGCCGCAGCCAGCCGAGGGCCTGGGGCCATCTCGGCCAGGCCCTCCGGGAGTAGCTGCCGCACCGTCATGCTCTGAACTCTACGAACCAGGTCTGACAATTCCCGGCCTCTCACAGCCCGTCCAGAGAAAAATTTTCGGCAGATTTGCCGACGGCACTGAGCTCCCAGGGCGACTGGGTCTGCGGGAGATGCCAGGCTCTTTGTTTACTTTTGTGGCGGGTTGGTGTACAAGGCGAGTAGCTGTCCGAGAAGCCGCCCGAGCGTGGAGTCGCTCAGGGCTTTCTTGTGCAGCCGGAACTGCCATTCACCAGCTGCGTTGCGCTCGACTGTGATCTCGGTGTGCAGGGCGAGCAGCACCAGGCCACCGACGGCCAGCATGGCGGGTTCGAAGCGGGTGGTGTCCTCGGCCAGGCGCACAGCTCGGTCGATCACGGAGGCGAGTTCGGGGCGGGTGGCGGCCAGATGGGTGAGGGTGGCTCGGGCGAGGTCACCGTCGCTGGGTGGTGGGGTTCCGGGTCGGTCGTAGGGCCGCAGGTCTGGGTCGTCGGCGGCGTGAGCGAGGGCGGTGTCGAGTTCCCGGAGCTGGGCGGCATCCGGCAGCGGGGCGTGGTGGTCGACGACCAGAGCAAGGACACGGACCGCTTGGCGGTCGGTGAGCGCGTCGAGGGTGGCGGGGCTGGTCACGGGTTCAGCCGGTCGAGGGTGGCGGTGAGGATCGCGATGTCGACATCGTCGAGGCCGGCGCGGAGTTGCTCGCGGTCGCGGTGGCTGGCCAGGATCTGGCGCAGCACGGCGGCCAGGGGTGCGCGGTGGGTGGTGGCGCCGAGTTCGTTGAGGGTGTCGATGAGCTCAGTTGGGGTGTGACCGACGGTGGCTGCGGTGACGACGGCGGTGATGATCGGTTCCCAGGCGGCGGAGATGAGTTCGACAGTGGCTCTCATGATTCCTCGGGAAGGCTTGCGGCGGTGGCCAGGATGTCGGCCAAGGCTTGGTCGGCGGTGTCGGTGTCGGGGCACAGGGTAGCGATCAGGTTGCCGAAGTGGACACCGTCGCCCGCGTCGACCAGGCGGATGACCTCGGACAGGGTTGTGGGCAGCACCGGGGCATCGGGTGTGTCGGTATTGCGGAGGAGTTTGTAGGCGAGCGCCCGAAGCGCGAGAGTGAGTGTGTGGGTGTCGCCGGTGAGGTGGTGCAGGAGTGCGGCGGCGAGGTGCTGGGCGTGTTGCTCAGTGGACGTCCCGGTGGCGCGGAACAGGCAGCTGGCGAGGTTGTGGTGCGACATCGCGATGGAGCGTGGCTCGGGGCTGGCGTATTTGAGGCGCAGCGCGGTGTGCTCCAGCGCGAGGGCGTCCTGGAGGTGGCCCCGCCGGTCTTCCAGGCCGGCGCGGGCGGAATAGACCTTGGCGAGCATCGTGATGTCGTCGACCGTCTCGAACACCTCCTGGCACTCGCTCAGCACCTGCTTGGCATCGTCTAAGCGGCCGAGCTCAAGGAGTGGACCGTAGTTGTTGAATCGGGTACGGGCGGTCTCGTGGGCGCTGGCGCCGCGCCGCCGTTGGAGGTTCGCGACCTCGTTATTGAGGTCGAGCGCTTGCCGCCACCACCCGAGGGCCAGCGTGGAGTTAAAGCCGGTGGCGAGGGTCGCTTCCCGGATGTTCCACGGGTTGATGGGGTCGTTGCCAGCGGGCTGGTCGGGTAGCTCGGCCAGGCGGTTCCACAAGGCGGGGAGATCGGTGAGGACCTGCTCGTGGTCGCCGAGCAGGCCGAGAAGCTGCAGCCGCCGGCCTTGGTTGCTCAGTTGGGTCCAGGACCCGAGACCGGCCTGGCGGGCGTGCTCGATGGTCTCGTCGATGAGGGTGAGTGCCTCGCGCGGCCTGCCCTGATTGGCCAGCAAGTTGGCCAGGTCGTTAGCAGCAGCGGAGGCGAGGCTGTGGTCGCTGCGGGTGGTGGCCTGATCGTAGACGCTGCGGAGCAGGGTTTCGGCTTCACCGGGATCCACAGTGG
>JBOHFY010000510.1:0-9520 GCA_050699895.1 Pseudonocardiaceae bacterium | reverse complement strand
GTCCATCACCGCGCGGCACACATGGAAACCCTCACCCAGACATCGCGCCGCCACCGTGGAGTCGATGAAATTGTGCGGGGGTACCAACGTCTGGCTGCCGAAACGTTCCCGCCAACGCCTCAACGTGACCATCAACCACTCGACCCGTGCCACACTCGGTGCCACCAGCTCCGCCACCATAGGACCAGCCGGTGACCGATGATTGGCATGAGTCACCCCGTGCACAGCGACCTCGACCAACCCACCGGCACGCCGGTCATCCACGTACTCCAGCAGCGCCGAGTTCGCCAGCGAAACACGGGACTGCCCGGAACTCTCCCGGAGCCCGGCACGCTCACCCAAGCACCCCCTCGCTGGAAACGGGATCACCCCCAGCACGACAGGGCGGCCAGCCCACACCCGCTCATCCACCTCACGCAACAACCACACGGGAGTCCGGCCATAGACATCATCAACCCGCAGACAGACCACGACCATGCACGCCACCTCTCACCGCAATGAGTGGCATCGGGGCAACTCGCCCGAGATAGCGAGCAACGCGCAGAGCGTCGCTAATCCTGCCCATGCGCCGGACGGTAACGTAGGAGAAGGCTCAGCGGGTCGGGCAAGAGCGGCTCGGACTAATCGACCGCAACCTGATCGTCGCGCAGATGATCAGTGATGGTGGCTGACGACCGACAGGCCCCGACTGCACCGAGTACCGAACCCCCCAGCAGGGTAGAGCTGGTGCTCCACACTCTGCTGTCTATCAGCTACACCGTGATGCTGTGTCGCCGCCTATCCAACGAGAGAGACCATGTCCAAGCTGTACATCGAGCACATGAACAACCAGGAGACCGAGATCAATCTCCACAACGGCACCGGACCACTCGCGTGGGAGCCGACCCCGAGGGACTACTCCTCACCCTGGACAGAAACGGTTCACGCACGGTGTACCCGTGGCCAACAGTCAAGAGCTACCCGGCCATGATTGATCCGAGCACAACGAGTTAATCATGAACTGGTTCGTGTCGACCACAGGGTACCGATACGTTGGCGGAGGGCATGCAGGCTCAAGCTGGGATTCCGCGTGGATGTCAGCCACCTACCGGTTCGGCGCGGTGGTCGCACCGCTGATGTGTGCCGGTCGCGTACTGGATCAATCTGTCCTGAGCCGCCAGTTCCAGGGCCAGAGACACGTCTGCGCAGTCATCGAGCAGCTCCTCCCGCCTCGGAGCTTGCCAGCAGCAGCGTTCGCGAGCTGGCGGGGAAACTGCGGCGAGCCAGGCGAGGTAGCCTCCACTCTGTCCAGTCCCGCCTCGACCGCCTTGTCAAGAGCCACCCAGTCACCAGTAAGCTGGAACTGTTAACGAGGCATTTAAGGATCTCCCTTGGGGCGTGCTCGTCTGGGTCCTCATGCGACCGGCGCACGCTGCGGCGAGTTCTGTGCTATGCGCTTGAATCTGCTCGACATCGATAACGCCGTGCTTTCGATCCAGACCAGCATCACCCAGGATGGAGCCAAGACTTGAGGGAAGAACGCCAAGACCACCCACCAGTAACGGTGTATCGCCCTCGGCACCGAGACGGTGGCTGTCCTGCGGTCGTGCCGACGGCAATGTGAACGAGGAATCAGATTAGACATGATGTTAGCCGCCGCAGAAGCGTCACGGAATTCGACTTGGCTCACGGCGATTATCGGAGCTGCGGGTCTTATTGTTGGCGCACTATCGACCGCCTTGAGTTCCGCTTGGTCCGCAAGTCGTAAAATTAAAGAAGTGCAGTTAGTTTATCGGCAGAAATTGCTGGACGGTTACTTAGAGAACGCGCGCGCGCATACTCGAGTACTCTATGTTCCAATCGGTTTGGCGCTAGCGAGGCTGTCGCAGGGATATCAAAGACTGTCAATAAATGAGCCTTCGATGTCGGGCATGGGTCAGGCGAGTAGGTTTCGAGATGAAATCAAGAGCTTCAAATCGACTTTTTTTGCGATTGCAGGATCTAGGACACACTGCATTCTTGACCGCCACACTCGAGGAGGAGATCGAGGAGTTTATCATCACCCTGGAAAAGTGTCTCGACGCCAAAAGTGTGGAGTGGCACTGTGTGTTGAAACTGAAAACTCTTTTGGGTCCCGAATGCGAATGGTCCATCTCTGGCAGGATGGCGTCCCGGCTCGCGCGGTCACCTCTTACTTCATTCTCGGCACCTGGATTCAGTGGAAGCGTTGTTGAGTCCCGAGTCCTTGCCGCACCCGTCGACTCTGTCGAGTTCGGCGAATTTTTCCTTCTGGCCGTCAAGGAAATTCGAATGCTAATAAAAGAGGTCACGTTGGGCGCACAAGCATTATCCTAGGGCCAGATCGGCTTCAGGGGCACACAGTTGCGTTCGTGATGGCCGGTTTGGGAGGGTTGATTGATACGTCGTCCCCCACCTTCGAGTACGTACGCCACGGTCGAGTCCTGCCAGGGTGTTGCTCGGATGACAAGGGTGTTGGTGCGGCTGGTTTCCAGGCTTTCCTTCCCGCCAATGCCCGGTAGCCTGAGTCGAACCCAGGAGAGAATCGTTGGGGCATCAGGCTTCGTCCTTCTCCAGATCCGTGCGGTGGCCCATCCCGGGGCGCTGCTTGTCCACTCGTGCACCGGCAGCTCGGCACACAAGCCTACGCCTCTCACCGGGTGGTAGCGGAGCGCTGCGGGGGGCTGCGCTTGACGCTGAGCGGGTTGTTGGTGAGCCGGGTAGCTCTGCCGCGCACCGACCGTGATCTCACAGTGCTCCGCGCACCGGTCCTTATCCCACAGCTCACAGGTCTGCGAGCCGCACACGCGGCAGCACCGCTTACCGTCGGCCGGTGCGATGGCGCACGTGGGACACGCCCGCCAGTTGAGCTCACTCACGCTTCCAGACCCCGTCCCGTCACCATCATGACGGCCGTTGGCAAGACTGGGCAGCCGGGTCCCGGCCACGGCATTTCTGCCTCCGGCCTTACCACCTTTGATTGTTGCCTTGGGGTTGGTACCTGCGTCGTGGCCGGTGTGCCGCTGGTACTGGCCATGCTCGATGACCAAGAAGGTGTTGTTGTCGCTGCCTGAGAGCCCACGCCACCAAGTATCTGCACGTTGTTGTGGTGCTTGTTCCGCTCCGCGATCCTCCAGGGCTCGGAGATGCCAGTGCCGCTCGACGTCCGACTCGCGCTGCAACATCCACGTCAGTTCGTGGGCAGCTTCCGGCCGCGCATGTCCGACGTCTGTCACCGGCGTGTCCCGGCCTCTAACTGCCCGGGTATCGGTCTGTCGTGACTGTCCGAGGTCGAGAACGAGCGTAACCGGTGGATGAACGCCGAGCAGGGGTGCTGGAGGAGGTGGTCCGGGTGCTTCGCCCCGGCGAACAGATGATCTTCATTGGCTCGATGACCACCGAGAGCGCAAGCACGAACGACCTCAAATCGATCGGTGGTTTTCCTGCCGTCGCTCGGTCACCGTGACGCTGCGGTGTGGCCCGGGTCGGTTACCGGGGGAGGGCGAGGCGTTCGGAGGTGAAGGCTTCGATGGCGCCGGCCAGGTCGATGGCGTTGCGGCCGGGGTCATTGATTGTTTGCAGCGCGGTGCGTACCCGTTCTACCGAGGTCACGATCGAGTGGGTGCGCTGAGCTGGGGGAAGTTCCAGTACCGGACCCAGTGCTTCGGTTGCGCCGTCGACCTCGCCTCGGGCCACGCGGGCGACCGCGAGGGCGCCTCGGGTGTTCGCTTCGTTTCGGTAGGAGCTGCCCCGGGCTACGGCGTAGGCGTTCAGCGCTTCGAGGGCGACTTGTTCGGCGCGGACGGCCTCCGGTGCGCCGCCCCAGGAGAGCGCTTCGGCGGCGAAGTGGAGCTGGGGAGGGCGGCTGAAGTTGCATACCCCGCCGAGGATGTCCAGTTCGTCGGGCTGCACGCGGTCTCGCGCCTCGGCCGCCCGGGCCACGGCGACATGCACCTGGTCTGGCCGGTTCAGCGCAGCCAGGGCGCGGGCTTCGTTACTGGCCAGCAGCACCCCGGCGGTGCCCCGGCTGCGCGCTGCGGCCTCGGTGCCGAGTTGGGTGTAGCGCAGCGAATCCTCAAATCGTCCTGACCAGTAGGTGATGTTCGCCTGCAGGCCACGAGTCCAGGCGCGTAACCCGTCGTGGCCGGAGTTGTCCGCGCAGGCGTAGCCGGTACGGGCCTGGGTCATCGCGTCGTGGTGGGACCCGAGATCCTGCGACGCCATGGCCATCAGCCCGCAGGTGATCCCGGCGACCAGGTAGAGGTCCCGGGTCTGTTCCGGGCGCTGGCGCCCTTCCAGCAAGGTAAATGCGCGATCTTGGGTGTCCACCAGGTCACTGAGCAGCGTGGGCAGCGGCTGCTGGAGATAGGCGACGACCAGCCGGCGCACGTCGTCGGCCAGTTGGTCGAGCGTTCCCGCTCCGACGTTGGAAACTTCGATACGACTGAGGAAGTCCCGAGCCCGGTCCGCGCTCATGGTGATCACCTGTCCTTCCCAGTCCGTCCGCGCGCTGCCCCGCTGCGGGAGCACCGCATCGTGCAGCCGGGACGGTCGCAGTGCCGCGATGCCGTAGGGCGGGCCGAACAGCCGGGCCACCGGCTCGCCGAACATCTCCTCCAGTGTGCCCCGCGCCGCGGGGTAGGGCAGCGTGCTCACCTCGCCCGCGACCCACCGGTACGCCTGCCGTTCGCTGAGGACGGTCCCGTTGGCGGTTCGCTGGTAGTTCTTCCGGAACTCCTCCAGGGTGAGGTGCTTTTGCCGTAGTAGCTGTTCTAGCCGCGTCCGGGGCGGCGCTTGCTCGATCATCCCGACTCGTTCCCCTCGTGATTGGTCGGTTCACCGTAGATCCCCCTGGGCCAACAAGGTGACACTGGGAGAGCAGACGGCAACAGAAGGCAACAGCCGGCAGCCAACACGGCGGCGTGACCCCGGCGAAGCACCGAGCAGTTCACCGGTGTCGTAGCCGAGGGTCACCATGTGGCGGGCGCAACGCCCAGCTCGTTGCGAACCTCGTCGGCGCGGCCCTGGTCGATGTGGGCTTGGGCGGTGACCTCAGCGGATGTCGATGGCCGGTCGGTAGCGCGGCTCGGGGATGTCTTGGCCAGCCTCGGCAGCCACGGCTAGCCAGGCTTCCTTGGCGCGCAGCACCTCAGTAACCGCCTGCCGGGGGGTTTCGCCGAACGCCGAGCAGGAACCAAGATCGGGTATGTCGGCGATGTATCCGCCGTCGTCCTCGCTGAAGAAGACGTTGATGTGGTAGTCGTTCACCGGTCACCCTCCAAGGTCAGATTGTAGCGTTCCACCAGCCGCAGGAGCTGACGGACTTGGTAGGGCTTGGCTTGCCCATGCACCTGCTGCAGGTTGAGGATCTCGGTGAACGCCGGGTGGGCAAAGATGTAGTGGCTTCCGCTGATGCGCCGTTGCTCGAAGCCGAGCGCCTTCACCAGGCTGCACAGTTCCGCGAACCGGACGTTGCGGAGGTCACCACGCGTCAGTCGATCGAGAAACCGGTACTCGTTCACGTCCCGGACGCTAGCGGGGAGCCCTGACAGAATCGGGTGCGCGCTGTCTTCTGATGATGGAGTATGGCCTGGTCTTGGTCATTCTGGGAGTGTCAGGAGCTCGGTTGTCCAGCCTTCGATGGCGCCGGCCAGGTCGATGGCGTCCCGGCCGGGCTCTGTGACGGCACTCAGCGCGGTGCGCACTCGCTGCACTGCGGTCACGATCTTGTTAATGCGCTGGGACGGGGGCAGGTCGAGCACGGGCCGCAATGCTTCCGCTGCGCCATCGACGTGGCCTTGACACACCCGGGCCAGCGCCAGCGCGCTTTTAAGTGCTGGCCTCTGCGGCGAAGTCGCGGTCCTGGGCTGGTGCGGTGGCGTAAGCGTCCAGTGCGTCGAGGGCGAGTCGCTCGGCGTGGTTCGCTTCGGCCGTGCCACCTCAGGAGAAGGCGGCGGCGTGGTAGTAGAGCTGGCGGGGTCGGCTGAAGGTGCACACTCCGCCGAGGCTGTCCAGCTCGTCGGGTTCGGCCCGGTCCCGTGCTGTGGTGGCGCGATCCAGGGCGGTGTGAGTCTGGTCGAACCGGTTGAGTGCGGCCAGTGCTCGGGCCTCGCTGCTGATGAGTCAGGTTCCGGCGGTGCCACGGCTTCGAGCCGGGGTACGGTGAGGTTTCGGGTGAAGGTCCAGACTCGGTTGGCTTCACCGGGCACGGGCGCACGGTGGGCGTCGGTGTTCTTGCTGATCACGTTGGTCGGGGTCTCATCGCTGCACAGCACGGGCTCGGCGCGCAGCGCGGTGGTCATCGCGTCATCGAACCCGGCCTTGGCCAGGCGCTGGGCGAAGCGTTGCAGGGAGCGGGCGACGAACCCGGTGGAGACCGGGGAGGACAGCATCATGGCCATGAGCGCCGCGGTCCGCTCGATCGGGACGTTGCCCTCGCTGGCCAGCAGGATCGCTGCGGCGTTGACGTTCGGCCCGAACACTACGGTCCCGGCCGCCCCCAGCGGTGGCGCCGCCGTGGTCGTGCGCCTACAGCAGCCGCAGTGCCTCTGCGGCAGCAGGTAGTGCACCTTCTCCAATGTGACCAGCGGGATGTCCCAAACCTGCGCTCAGCCCATCCCCGCCTCAGCGGCATCGGCCAGATCCGCACCGCAGGCACACTCCACCTGTGGGGCAGTGTCACCGGCTCGGACGCGGACACAACCGAAATGATCGACGATCACGGACCCACGATCCAATCCGACACGCCGACGCCGATCACCCACAGCCCACCAAGACCAACCCTCAGCGACAGCCCAGCTCAACCGGACCCGTGAATGGACACGTTTCAACGTCCTGTTAACCAGTTCCGCCAGGCGTCGGCGTTTTCGAGCGCGGCGTCGGGTACACCGACGGCTCCGAGCGCGCCGGGGTGGAGCAGCTCGTAGCGCTGGTTGTAGCTCGTTGCCAACTCAGCGGGCAGGAGAAGCCATGGTGCGGGCACATAGTCCAGCTGGAGCGTCGAGAGATCTGAGCCGATCAACTGGCCGTGGACAACCCCGCTGTCTAGAAGGCCCTGCCACAACCGGGTGGTTTCCTTGCACTCATCCTGGCCGAATGCCACGTGGCTGACTTCTACCTTCCGCGGCGGCGGGATCAGGGTGGTGGCGAACAACCAGGGCAGGCCGAGAATCCGACTCAGATGGGTGCGGTGTGACCCATCGTTGCCAAGGACGTAGAGGGGTCCAGCCGGGCCGGGAAGACGGTGCAGTTTAACCAGGTTATACGGAGCGTCGAAGCTGGGGGCCAGAAACCAGGGAAGATCTGTGGCCGTGCGCAGTTCGGCGGCCCTGTCCGGGATCCAGCGTGAGCACCGGTTATCCTCGCTGCGATCAAACTCGCCCCACACCCCGTCGGGGGTGCTGACTATGCTTCGCGTGGGTACCCATTCTGCGGTGGTCGATATTGTCCAAGTGGTTTCGTGCCAGAAGTTTTGAGCGATGCATGACAGCTGGGGTTCCTGTTGCTGAAGCTGGGAGGCCCGCGCCGCGACCTGAGCTGGCACCGCCCCGGCTGACCATCGGTTGCGCAGGGCCTCCACTGCGGTCGTCACCTCAACGAGCCGCTCCGGCCGAGCGTAGAACAACTGCTCGATCCGCTCATTGTTCAGGTTCAGCAAGTAATCCGGAGAAAACTCGCACAGCCGGTCCTGGGAGGGCGGCATGCCGCCCTCCCAGCGCACCTGGGGGCGGCTAGGTGGTGAGGTACCCCAGTTGCATAGCTCGTCGGCCACAGCCTCGGGGTGCGCGGCCCATCCGCATATGAGGTCTGGGTCGGCGATCGCCGTGTAGAGGCCGGTCGGTTCCCATTGCACTGACCACACCCGGACACGGCTCACCGACCCGCCGACGGCGTTGGATGTGGCTTCCGCACGGCGCCGCATGTCGCCGGTCAGGAAACGGACTTGTGCCAGGTCGTGAGCTGCACGCAACTCCTGAAGAGTGAAGTTGCGCTTACGGTTGCCGACAATATCTTCCAGGCACATCGGCTCAGCCCCTGGCTCATCACGAGTCCGTGCCACCCGCAGCAGGTCGGCGGCTTTCGTGAGCCGATTGGAGTGCTCGTTGGCTGGCTCCCGCAACTCGTCCAGGTCCAGGAAGGGCCGGGACTCGTCGATCACATACTGGGCCACAATTTGTTCAAGGTGCGCGGCCCGATCCAAAAGCGCAGCGATCTCCCTCCATGGCTGGGTCTCAGGGTCGGGGGTGCGCTGCCTCTGACCCCGCCCTTGGACTCGGCCGCGATCGGACAGGACTCCGGTCCCGAGTAGAAGGCGGTCTAGAGGGAGCTGATCCCTCGCCCACCGCTCCGCAAGGTTGAATACCAGCCCGTGCACCAGCCGGACGAGGTGCGGAAACGGTCGATCCGCATCTGTACGGGTACGACAAGGCCGCTCACCGCAGGCTCCGCAGCGTGGACAGCTCCACCTCACGAGGTTTTTCACGCCGCCATGATGCCACATCGCTGGTCTCACCATCGCGACCAGTAGACCGAATATCAGCAGTCCTGGAAAATGCGAAGATCTAACGATATGTCGGCTATCTTTCCATCCCGTGACCGGCTTCGCAACTCACCAGGTTCCCGCAACCGGACGGGCGCTTAAATCCCAATTCTGGATTGCCGCTGCTGCCTCGACTGTGGTGGTTATGTCGCCGTTGTCGTCGTCCTGTCGGGGTTCGCTGGTAGTTCTTCCGGAACTCCTCCAGCGTGAGGTGTCGCTGCCGCAGTAGCTGTTCCAGCCGCGTCCGGGGCGGCGCTTGCTCGATCATCCCCACTCGTTCCCCTCTGGTTGGTCGGCCCACCGTAGATCCCACTGGACCGACAAGGTGACGCTGGGAGACCAGACGGCAACAGTTGGCAACAGACGGCAGCTGGTCTGGCCTGCCTACGTCGGCGGATCGCCGCGACAGTGATCACGTCACCGCACCACCACGCGTGGCGGCACCGCCACTCTGGACGACGGGAAGGCAGCGAGGAATGACACGGCAGCTGACGGCCCACCGCAGCGCACGGCGCGGCTGGGGAGCCCACCCGGCTGGCCGCGGTCGAGACCTCACAGTGGTTCCTTCTGACAGCCAGCCAGATTCCTGCGTGACCGCCGGGCGTGCCCACCCAGGGCGCACCCCCCGATAGCTCGGCGGTCGCCAGTCGCCCTCTCTGCGGCGACTGGCCTTGCGGCGACGGCGGCCCCGAGCTCGCGCCCCCATGAGGGCCTCGGAGTCGCCGTCGCCCCCCTCACCGCACCGCGCCGCGAGCAGGCCGAAGGAAGGTTCACCCGGTGCGCGTCGTGAACCCGACACCACCAACGTCCGCCGTGACTTGGGAGGTCCGTCGCGTCGAGTTTACGGCACACCAGCCGCAGGGCTGCCGATTACTATTATCGAGGGAGCGGGCATCCTCAGTATCGCTTTCAGTGGCCAGCCGCTCTGCACCGACTAGGTGCTCATGATCGCCGAAACTGAGGTGTGGCCGTTCAGCTCCGCAC
>JBOHFY010000509.1:0-5942 GCA_050699895.1 Pseudonocardiaceae bacterium | reverse complement strand
GACCAGGACCGGCTCCTCGCACTCCGGCAGCCCGCAGCTACCCGAGAAATCGACCGTCTCCCTGATCTCCCCAGGCAGACGCAGCGACACACGTCGGTCCCAGCCGTAGGAGACTTCCGGGAGGGGGCGCGGGAGTTCTGGCGGTTTAGCACGACAGCGGCACATTGTGATGTGTGAGGTGTTGTCGCTGGTAGTGGTACGTGTGGTCGCGGGCGCGGGCGGCGCTGTCCGTGAACTCGACACCACGGACGTTTTCGGGCGTGGTCAGGTCGGTTTCGTCGAGTTCACGGCTGTGAGCCTCACCCGGCGGCGAGGTCTGCTTGGGCGACGCGTTGTGAGGTTGGTTATGGAGTGGGGTGCGGTAGTCTCGACACGCGCTGGAGGATCACGCACTGCGGCTGTCGTGTGAGGCACCCGGGTCGGTCGAGATACGCAGGGAGTCGCCAGTGGATTTCACGATTCATCACGCCGCCATCAGCGTGATCGATATGGCAGAGTCCGTAGCGTTCTACGAACAGTTCGGGTTGCGGGTCGTCTTACACTGGAAAGACCCGGCCGGCGAGCTGGAGACCGCGCATTTCACGCTCGGCGCGACCTACCTGGAGATCTTCTCGTACCGGGATCAGGTACCCGCGCCCGAGACCGCGGGATCCTTGGCGCCAGATCTCCCCGGATCGGCGTCAAACACTTCGCCCTCACGGTTCATTCAGCGCACGAAGCCAAGAATTTTGTCGAGAACCGCGGTATTGCGTCGAACGTCGTAGTTCAGCAAGGCAGGACTGGTGTCACTTATTTCTTCATCAAGGACCCGAGCGGAATTCTGGTCGAGTTCCTAGAAGATAAACGCGGATTCTAGTCACAGTATACGACCCGCGCTAATGGGGCGAAGCTCCAGGTCGCCGAGCCAGCGTCGAGTCCTGGCACGGTGTCGAGTCGTGGCACGGTGTCGAGTCCTGGCACGGTACAGGGTGCCGGTAGGCGACGTTGGCTCTGTCGATAGGTTTGCTGCTCAGTTGTTGTAGGCGCTCGACCAGTCGTCGCTCGCCTTGGGCCGTGACCGGCAGCGGTAACCTCATGTGTTCATAGAGCGCGAAGCGGTTGAGGTCGAGGAGCATCCGTAAGGCCGAGCCGTACTCTTGCGCTGCGGTCACCGCGCCGTGATAGCACAACCAGGCCAGCCAGAGGGGGACGAGGGCGACCAGCAGCCACAAGCCGTGCGGCCAGAGGAATACCACGGCAGCGAGGAACGCGAGCATGCAGACTAGGCAGCTGCGGAGCGCCAGGTCCAATGTCGTGCGCTGGTCGTTGACGTAATCGGCCTGCTCGGGAGGCGCGAGCATCATCAAGTGCGGCGCGAAATCGATGATCGACAGGCCAGTCGCCGCACCGGCAGTGGTCTCGGCTGTGCGCAGCACATTGCCCAGCCGGGTCGGCATGACAAACTCCTTGTTAATCGGGTAAATGGACCACCGCCGCCGCGCCTCTATGCTCGCAGAGCGATGGACGGCCGCATCCTCCTCATAGAGACACTCTGGTGGCCTCACTAGGGGACTGCCGCCGCCTCCGATCGCTTCTTGGTTTAGCTTCTCGATGGCCTTATCACTCCGCTTGAGAATGCACTCCTGGTCGTCCATCTTCTTGGCCAGTTTGTCGCAGTGGCTCGAGTGGTACCTAATCCTGTCTTCGCGCAGCTGGTCCCAGAACTTATTCGAACCCCAATACCCCTCAAGGAACTGCGCCAAGCTGAACTGCAGCGGATGCAGCACCACCCCGAGGGCGAGTGCCGCGAGGATCAGGGCGAATGTGCGCCCCAGGCTGAGATCGGTCAGTACCCGGACGCCCTCGCCGAGGTCCGGCTCACGGTTCCATGCGCCCGAGCGGGCCAGCACGGCGATGAAAGCGACCAGCAGCAAGCTGGGCACCACGCTTACGACGACGAAGTACCGCCCGATCGTGGTGACGAACGTGCTCGCGGTGTTAGTCGGTTGCGGCGCGGTCATTCCAGGCCGGGCTGCGTTGGCCTGCGGTGCTTCGGGTTCTTACTGCATACCCACATACTGCCCTGCAGATCGGCCTTCGAGTTGCACCCAGGAATGTGACACTTGTCGGTCTCCGGTTGCTTCTCCGCCCCGATCCCGCCATACGGTCTGGCAGGCGGGACCTTCGCGAGGACAAGCAAGATCAAGGCGCGCCAGAGGGGCCTGCCGGGGTGCCGGCGGCCTCGCCTCCGATCGTTGCCCATGACGCTGCCTCCACCAGGATGGTAGGGCCTGGTGTGTGATCAGTCGACTTCGCACGGCATGCCTCGCGAGATAGTCGTGGTGGCGCTGCCACCATGGGCGCATGGCCGAGGGCGGTGTACAGGCGCCGGATGCAGAAGACACCCAGTCAAAGCCACCGACGGACGGGCAGCAGCCGAACCCGGCAACGACGCCGCCCTGGAGGCGTCGGGGCAGCGTCTGGTTTGTGCTGGTGGTGCCCACGATCGTGATCGGGTTAGCGGCGGTTGCTGGCTATCTGGCTGGCGAGCTGGCGACGCTGGGGTTTGGCATCGCGACCATGGCCGGGCTGATCGGTTTTGTGGCGTACCGCATCCCTGGCCGGCGGCCCTGGCTCATCCCGGTCTGCGTGTGCGCTGTGGTCATTCCGCTGTCCGGGCTGGGTTGGCTCAGGGTGATGGCTACCCGCGGCGGTTTGGCCCCGCCGGTGACCGCTGCTCCACCCGTGAGCCCAGCGTTTCCGACGGTGGTCAACGCTGGTCGTCGGTTCACGCAGCAGAACATCAACAATGTGACCAGCTTCCGGGGGGCGGACCTGCGCGGCGCGCAGCTCGTTGGCCTGGATCTGCGGGGCGTCGACTTTTCCGGCGCGAACGCCGCAGGTGCGTCATTCGAAGGTAGCCGCCTCGATCGCGCCATTTTCCGCGGCGCCGACCTCGATGGGGCGGTGCTTCGCCGAGCGTGCTTGCGAAATGTGGTGCTGCACGGCGCGGACCTCACCGGCGCGGTCGCCACCGGAGCCGACGTGTCTGGGGTGGACCTCACTCCCGAGGAAACGTCACTGGTCACCGACTGGCCCCGGCCCAGCGTGAGCAGCTCCGCATGCGCCTACTAGCGACGCTTGGTCGCCTAGCCACTTCCGCGACTCCGACACCAACCGGACTGAACTCAGCGCCGCCTAATACTACAGCCGCATTTTGTGATGTTTGAGGTGTTGTCGCTGGTAGTGGCATGCTCGGTCGCGCGCTGGGTGACATCGCCAGCACAACCACAGGCCGCACCCCAGACACCATGATCACGGTTTGTGTGCGTAGGACGACACGTCGTGTCGTCCTACGCACACAAACCGTGATCATGTCCTGTCGGCCACACGGAATCGAGATCACACATAGTGCGGCTGCCGTGCTAAGGCCACGACATCACCATCTGGGCCGGCTACACCCCGATCCGCGACCCGCATTCCCTCTCCAGCTACATACGCCGCGCCGCCACCAACCCCACCGCCCGGGAGCGACACCCTGTGCCACGATCACCCGATGCCCGCAACACCACGGACCCGATGTCACTGTCAGTGAGGTCTGCGGAAGGACTGGCACGTCCACAACGGATCCACCCACCCCCCGGTGGGACGGAAGAGACGAGCGCCGGAGTGACGAGCGGCCCGGGCCGCTGCCGCATGACACGCCACACTAGGTGGCCGACGACAGCGCCGAGAGGGAGGCCCCACACCTGGATGCCCGCTGTTGTCCGCTACAGCGGAACCCGTGGGCAGTGGGAGTTAGCGACATGACGATAAGATGCGGCGTGCGCTCGCTGCACCGGTCGTGGCACTGGCGAGCGTGCTCGCGCTGGCCGGCTGCTCCACCAACGCTTCGAACTCGAGCATAGGCGCGGCGCCACACGAGCTCAAGCCTCTTCTTTTTGTTCTTCGTGCTGACTGGACAAGCGGTGGGACATCATTCCCGGTGGTGCGCTCATGCTATGACACCAAGCGGTGTTACTCGTTTTGCCTAGCGGGGCAACGGTTCGGCGCACGTTGGTGATAGCATGGTCGGAGCCGCGAACTTTCCACCGCCACCCGAGAGGGTCGATCACCCCGTGTGAGGTAACTGGAATGTTACGGCACGTAAACCAGCCGGAAACTGTGCGCGACAGAACCGTTACTAGCGCTTGACCCACACCCTACCTGTGCATGAGAAACGCACGGAGCTGGACGCGTCGGAGCAGCTCACAGGGCTGACTGAGCGTCACCAGGCAGGTCTGAAATGTAAACTGCTCGTTACGCGCGCCGCACCGTCATCCCGGTGGCGATGTGAGCAGTAACGTTTCTTGTTGAAGGCCATGAAAACACCGTCTAGCCTTGGTTGGCTAACCCCCTGAACGTGAGTTATCGCCCGAAGGAGGTGGCGCCTGTGCCTGGTACCCGCGATGGCGGCAGATCCAGTGTCGGAATGGACACCGACTTCACTGATTCTCTGCTGCGCCTCGGCAGGCATTTCCAGCGCGGGGAGTCCTCGGCGGATCTGCGCACACTACACCAGATCGGTGGCCGGTCGGCTGATGTGTTCTACCGGGATCGCTGGGCCTATGACAAAGTGGTGCGCTCGACCCACGGGGTGAACTGCACCGGCTCCTGCTCATGGAAGATCTACGTCAAGGACGGGATCATCACTTGGGAGGCGCAGCAGACCGATTACCCGTCGATCGGTCCGGACAAACCGGAATATGAGCCCCGCGGTTGCCCGCGCGGCGCGTCGTTCTCCTGGTACACCTACTCGCCGGCCAGGGTGCGTTATCCGTATGTGCGCGGCACGCTGCTGGAGTTGTACCGGGAGGCGAAGCAACGGCTCAAGGATCCGGTGCTGGCGTGGGCCGATGTGGTCGACGACCCCGAGAAAGCCCGCCGGTACAAGGCGGCGCGGGGCATGGGTGGGTTCGTGCGGGCCGAGTGGTGGGAGGCCGTGGAGATCGTTGCGGCCTCGCATGTGCACACGATCAAACGCTACGGTCCCGACCGGGTCGCCGGGTTTTCCCCGATCCCGGCGATGTCCATGGTCAGCCACGCCGTCGGGGCTCGGTTCATCTCGCTCATCGGCGGGGCGATGCTGTCGTTCTACGACTGGTACGCCGATCTTCCGGTGGCCTCCCCACAGGTGTTCGGCGACCAGACTGACGTGCCCGAGTCCGCCGACTGGTTCGATGCCAGCTACCTGATCATGTGGGGCTCCAATGTCCCGGTCACCCGCACCCCGGACGCGCACTACATGACCGAGGCTCGCTACCGGGGCCAGAAGGTGATAGTCGTGTCGCCGGATTACGGCGACCACACGAAGTTCGCCGACGAGTGGCTGCCGGCGCGGCCAGGAACCGATGCCGCGCTGGCGATGTCCATGGGTCACGTGATTCTCAAAGAATTCTTCGTCGACCGCCAGACTCCCCGATTCACCAACTACCTCAAGCGCTTCACCGACCTACCATTCCTGATCACCCTCGACAGGCGAGGGGAGGCGTACCTGCCCGGCAAGTTCCTCACTGCGGCCGACCTGGGCGATACCGGCGAGGGCGCGGAGTCCAAAACCGTGCTGCTCGACGCGATAACCGGCGAGCCGGTGGTTCCGAATGGCTCGCTGGGTCACCGATTCACCCGCTCCGGAGAAGGTCGCTGGAACCTCGACCTGCACAGCGTGGACCCGCTGCTCACCGTATACAGCGGCGATACGGCCGAGGTCGACCTGCCTCGGTTCGACACCGACACGCCCGGCGTGCTGCGCCGAGGGGTGCCGACCCGGACCGTCGCCGGCAAGCTGGTCACCACCGTGTTCGATCTGCTGCTGGCCCAGTACGGGGTGCACCGGCCGGGTCTGCCGGGCAGCTGGCCCACCGGTTACAACGACGCCGAGCAGCCCTACACCCCGGCCTGGCAGGAGCCGATCACCGGGGTGC
>JBOHFY010000508.1:0-4220 GCA_050699895.1 Pseudonocardiaceae bacterium | reverse complement strand
CACTTCCGGCGATCAAGATGGGTGAACCTGATCCCGGCGCAAGCCCCGAATTAACGATCTCGCAACGGCCGTGGCCACAGGGGCGCCCGTCGCCGCCGACGCCAGGACGGCTGACCGAGCCATGAAGCGGACAGTACTCGCAAAATGACATGAAGTTCTCGTAACGTACTCGATGTCCACGAACGATGGTTTATTGAGGGACAAGACGGTGACTCCCGAGAAACAGAGGTACCACAGGTGGCTGACACACTCTGGTCGGACGTGAGCGAATTTCAGGTACCGGTGACTGATACGTACCCGTACCAGGTGCTCTGCATTCGCTCGAATGACGGTACCTACCGAGATATAAATTTCGCCAGCAACTACGAATGGGCCCGTCGCGCACTGGATTCTGGCCGATTGAAGGCACTGATCATCTACATGGTGTACCGGCCAAACTGGGAACAGACCTTGGACACCGCCAAATCCATGGTCGGCGTCCCACATCCGCGCACCGCGTTCATGATTGACGTCGAGTCCTGGAAAGGAGAGATCACTGGAGACAACTCCGACCACATCAATCGGCTGTTTTGGGGCCTCGCCGACTGGGCCGGCAGCCCGGCCCGGGTAATCGGCTACGGCAACGTGGGGGACCTCACTACGCTGTGGCCGACGAAGCCAGCCGGAGTGGCCCGATCGTTGCCGCCTACGGCTCAAATCCAAGCTACCCGGGCAAGCTCGGCCACCAGTTCACCAACGGGGCTATTGACGCACTGGAGGTGCCGCCGTTCGGCCTCCCGTGCGTCAACAGCGCCGACGGGTACGACATCGACTCGTTCTGCGCCGCCATCGGCATCGGCAGCAAGCCCATTACCGCAGCACCGGGAGAAAACATGGCATGGAGACTGGAACGCACACCGCTGCCGGCGGGAAAAAATCTCGGAGACCACCCCGACGCGAGCTGGCCAGCAGCCGAGGACATCATCGCGCTGCCCGGCCCAGCAGGTGGCTGGCATGGCCGTATGCTGGTGTACCCCGTATTCGGTTTCGGCGGCGCATGGATCCAGGAAGCATGGTGGGGCCCGTCCGGGGGGCCCATTGTTCCTCCCGACAAGGGCCTGGCGGTCGGCCAGTTCCAGACGAGCGCCTGGGAAGCACCGGCAAACAGCTGTTTTCTCGTGATCCGGTACGCCGCGCCGGCTGGTGGGTCAGTCGGTGTCGAGACAGAACATTAAGGCTCCGATGACGGGCGAAGCCTGCATACGCATTTGCGGACGGACGGCTCCTGGCACCTGCATCGACCCGGACAACGCTGGCGACAGCCAGGCTACCAAGCTCGCGCCGGGCTAATCGGCAAAGGACTCCCCGAAGCTACGGCCGGTCCCACAGTAGCGAGCCTACGAGGTCGAGGGCCGGTTTCCGGGCTGCCCCGAGGAAAAGCCTGTGGCCGCGGTGGACTACGTGGCCGGCTTGGTGAAGGTTGATCCGGCTTTGTTCGGCAAGTACGCCTGGCATGGCAGCACGATTGAGTACCACCGGGCTCAGATCCGCAAGGCCCAGGGCCCGGCACCTTGCCGAACATACCTGGCGGTCCTCTCAAACCGCCAGGTCGATATCATCCATGTCACGACCTTATAAGCCGTACATGCGACCACGTGAGCCGGTTGCTACAAATACTGGCCGGTGTTGGTGGCGGTGTCGATGGCCCGACCGGAGTCGGAGTTCTTGCCGGTGACCAGGGTGCGGATGTAGACGATCCGTTCGCCCTTTTTACCCGAGATCCGCGCCCAGTCGTCCGGGTTGGTGGTGTTGGGCAGGTCTTCGTTCTCAGCGAACTCATCGACGATCGAATCGAGCAGATGGGTCATCCGTAACCCCGGTTGGGCGGTCTCCAGCACCGCCTTGATGGCTTTCTTCTTTGCCCGGTCGACGATATTCTGGATCATCGCGCCGGAGTTGAAGTCCCGGAAGTAAAGAACTTCCTTGTCACCGTTGGCGTAAGTGACCTCCAGGAAGCGGTTCTCCTCGCTCTCGGCGTACATCCGCTCGACGGTGCCCTGGATCATCGCCTGAATACAGGCCCCACGGTCATTCCCGAATTCGGCGAGGTCGTCGGCGTGCAGCGGGAGTGTCGTCGTCAGGTACTTGGAGAAGACGTCCCTGGCCGCCTCGGCGTCCGGACGCTCGATCTTGATCTTCACGTCAAGCCGCCCGGGGCGCAGGATCGCCGGATCGATCATGTCCTCGCGGTTGGAGGCGCCGATGACGATGACGTTTTCCAATCCCTCCACGCCATCGATCTCGCTGAGCAGCTGCGGCACTATCGTGGTCTCGACGTCGGAGGAAACCCCCGATCCGCGAGTACGGAAGATCGAGTCCATCTCGTCGAAGAACACGATGACCGGGGTGCCCTCCGACGCCTTCTCCCGGGCCCGCTGGAAGATCAGTCGGATGTGCCGCTCGGTTTCCCCGACATACTTGTTGAGCAGCTCAGGGCCCTTGATATTAAGAAAGTAGCTCTTGGCTTCGCTGTCCCCTCGGACCTGGGCCACCTTCTTGGCCAGTGAGTTGGCCACCGCCTTGGCGATCAGGGTCTTGCCGCATCCGGGAGGGCCGTAGAGCAGCACACCTTTGGGCGGGCGCAGCTCGTAGGTGCGGAACAGCTCGGCATGCAGGAACGGCAGCTCGACGGCGTCGCGGATCTGCTCGATCTGGTTGGCCAGGCCGCCGATGTCCTCGTACCCGATGTCGGGCACCTCTTCCAGCACGAGGTCTTCAACCTCGGCCTTGGGCACCCGCTCGTAGGCGTACGCGGCCTTGGTATCCACCAGCAGGGAGTCACCCGGCTTGAGCGGCACAGCGTCGGGATTGTCCGGCCCTGGCAGCAGCGGATCCGCCAGCCACACCACGCGCTCTTCATCGGCGTGCCCGACGACCAGCGCCCGCAGGCCACAATCCAGCACCTCGCGCAGTGCGCAGACCTCCCCCGTCGACTCGAAGGTGCCTGCCTCCACCACGGTCAGCGCCTCGTTGAGCCGCACACTCTGGCCGCGGCGCAGCTGCGGGACCTCGACCGAGGGTGACACCGCCACCCGCATCCGACGGCCGGAGGTGAACACGTCCACCGAGCCGTCGTCGAAGCACACGAGGAACACGCCGTAGCCGCTGGGCGGCTGGGCCAGCCGATCGACCTCTTCGCGCAGCGCGAGGAGCTGGCTGCGGGCCTCCCGCAGCGTCTCCACCAGCTTGGCGTTCCGCTCGGTGAGCTGGGCCACCGACGCGGAAGCCTCGGCGAGGCGCTCCTCGAGCAACCGGACATGCCGGGGAGACTCGATCAGTCGACGACGCAGCAACGTCACCTCATCCTCGAGGACCCTGATCTGAGCGGCCAGCGCGGGGTCGATGCGGTCTCGACCCTCAGCTGCTCGGTCGCCGGAATAATCGTGCGGCACGAGGCACCTCCTCCCGCATGGTTCTGGAGACCATCAACGGTACGGGACGACGCGCCAGAACCGTGAGTTAACGGCGGACCAACTACCGGGCAACGTCGGTCAACTACAGACTGCGGCGGGCACAACGCGGGCATGGTCACAGACCGCCGCCCGGCCGGGTGCGCAACGCTGTCAGGGGGCTCGCCTACTCTGCGAACCATGATAGAGATCCTGGCCACCGACCCTGCCACC
Source organism: Pseudonocardiaceae bacterium (assembly GCA_050699895.1). Classification (GTDB taxonomy): domain Bacteria; phylum Actinomycetota; class Actinomycetes; order Mycobacteriales; family Pseudonocardiaceae. Next base: position 558 of record JBOHFY010000508.1, on the reverse strand, counting down.
AGCACGGAAACCAGCCCAGCCGCGCGCAGGCGCCCGGCCCTGTCACCGTCGCGGGCCGCGGACTTCAAGCAGTGCCCGCTGCTGTACCGGTTCCGGGCGGTCGATCGGCTGCCCGAGACACCGAGCCGGTCGCAGGTCCGCGGCACCGTGGTGCACGCCGCGCTGGAGCGGCTTTTCGCGCTGTCCCCCGACCAGCGAGACGCCGAGGCCGGGCGGGAACTGATTGATCCCGCCTGGCGCGCTGTCCTGGCGGGCAGCCCGGGGCTGGCCGAGCTGTTCGCCGGCCCCGAGGATCCGGAGCTCGCCGCGTGGCTCGATTCGGCGCGCGGGCTGGTCGACGCCTACTTCGCGCTGGAGGACCCCCGGCTGGTCCAGCCCGAGGCCTGCGAACTGCTGGTCGAAGCGGAGCTGGCCGCCAGCGATACCGGGGATGACGAGCCGCTGTTGCTGCGGGGATACATCGACCGGCTCGACGTCGCCCCCACGGGGGAGATCCGGGTAGTGGACTACAAGTCCGGCACCGCACCACGGGAGGTCTTCGAAGCCAAGGCGCTGTTC